>DATKHW010000368.1:0-10493 GCA_035546275.1 Gemmataceae bacterium | reverse complement strand
TGGCCCCTCGTCAAGCGGCTCGACGCAGCCCTATTTGCGGAGTACATCCGGGACAGGCTTCCGCCGGCCTCGACCCGGCCGGCGGGGTGGGAGGGGTAGCGCTCGACCATGTGCTCCAGCAGGCAGCGGCTGCGATGCTGGTTTCTTTGCCCTCGTTCCCGAACTCCTGTTCGGGAACGAGAGCGAACGGTAGGGCTCAAAGACAGCTTGTCCCACCACTCAAGGCTTCTCCTCCAACGCCGCCTGCGTCACCGCCTTCATCTTCTCCAAACCCGTCTTGGCCACCAGGAGCGCGTCGTTTTTCCAGTATTCGTGGTTGAACAGCTCCAGCGACAGGAAGCCGCGGAAGCCGTTGGTGTGCAGGCCGCGGAAGACCTCCTTCAGGGGGGCGACGCCGTCGCCGGGGTAGACGCGGAACTGGTCGCTGATCTCGGTCCGCGGCGGCGAGGCCGGGTAGTCGTTGACGTGAATCACCGGCAGCGCCGCGGCGCCGCGTTGCAAGCTTCCTCGGCTTTGGCGCGAGTTTCGCATGGACAGCGGTTAACGGATTTGTTAACATTGACCCATGGACTGGGAGATCGTCTATTACGACGACGGCGTGCAGGGGGTGATCCTGGCCTTCCCGCCCGGCCTCCAGGCCCGGTACATCCACCTCACTGAGCGCATGCTCGCCTTCGGCTCGGACTTGGGCATGCCTCACACGCGGGCGATGGGCAAAGGCCTCTTCGAGCTGCGCATGAAGGGCAAGGAGGGGATCGCCCGGGTGTTCTTCTGCAACCGGCCGAACCGGCGGATCCTGATGCTCCACGCCTTCGTGAAGAAGTCGGCCAAGACGCCTCGCAAGGAGTTGCAGGTCGCCCGCCGACGGATGAGGGAGGTACAGGCCCATGATGACGCATAAGGCGCTGGTCAAGAAGATGCTCAAGCAGCCGGAGGTCAAGGCGGAGTACGACGCCCAGGCGGAGGAGTTCGCCCTGCTGGACGAGTTGCTCCGGGCGCGTCGGGATGCGGGGCTAACCCAGGCGGAGGTCGCAGCGCGGATGGGCACCAAGACGCCGGCCGTGGCACGGCTGGAGGCGGGCGGCGGCAGCCAGCAGCACTCGCCGTCGGTGGCTACGCTGCGCAAGTACGCCAAGGCCGTGGGATGCCGCCTGGAGATCCGGCTGCGGCCCCGCGCTGGGAGGAGGCAGGCCGAATAAGCCGCTACAGTTGACCGGCCGCGCGAATGAGGCTTGTCGTGCTTTGGCGTCCTGCTCCGCGTGAACCGGCTGCTGAGCTTGGCGACTATCAAGCCGTTCGGCGACGCGCATTCTCGCCGCCTTAGCGCTTGACGTTAATAGCGCGCCACGTTATGATGGCGCGCATGATCCGCAGCTTCCGCGACGCTGAGACGGAGCCGCTCTTCCGGCGCGAGCGGGGCGGCAAGCTCGCGCCGCCCCTGCGACGTGCGGCGCTGAGGAAGTTGTTGCTCCTGGACGCCGCGGAGTCGCTGGGCGACCTGCGCGTCCCGCCCGGCAACCGCCTGGAAAAGTTGGCCGGCGACCGCACGGGGCAGTTCAGCATCCGCGTCAATGACCAGTACCGCGTCTGCTTCCGCTGGCGGGGCGGCGACGCGCACGACGTGGAGATCGTCGGTTGCCACTGAGGAGTCGCCATGGCGCACCGCAAGCTGCCGCCGGTTCATCCCGGTGAGATTCTGCTGGAGGAGTTCCTGTCCCCCCTGGGCGTCAGCCAGTACCGGCTGGCGAAGGAGACGAGCGTCCCACCGCGGCGGATCAACGAGATCGTGCACGGGTCACGGTCGATCAGCGCGGACACGGCGCTGCGGCTGGCGCGGTACTTCGGCACGTCGGAGCGCTTCTGGCTGAACCTCCAGGCGCGCTACGACCTGGAGGTGGAAAAGGACCGGTTGGGCGACCGGCTCGCGCGTGAAGTGAAGGTTCTCGCAGCCGTTAGCGCTTAAACGCGCGCCGCCGTCGGAAGACCCGCTCTGTGACGGGCTTTATCATACGGCAAGGCGGCGGCAAACGAAAAGGCAAACCGGGGCGCCGGTCCGCGGCGGAATTTCCTTTCCCCCGCCCCAGTGGTAAAATAAAGCACACACCGTAGGGGGACGGACGATGAACCAAGAGACATTCGCGGGGGCAATCCGGGCGTTCAAGCAGCGGACCCCGTTCCGGCCGTTCACGGTCGTGACAGTGAGCGGGAGCCGGCATGAAATCGACCACCCGGAAGCGATCCTGGAGCGGGACGGGGTGGCCCTATTCGCCGCCCCCGGCGGCGTTCCCGTTATTTTCGACCATGAGGGCGTCAGCGAGGTTATCGGGGACTTGGCCGGGCGCGCCACCGGGGCCTGAGTTGGGGTTGGGCCGAACCTTCATAAGGATCTCGCAGTCCAGGGAAAATGATTTCTACGGCCACGAGCGGCGCGGCACCGGCTATCGGCGGAATTTGCTTGCGGCACGAAACGGGTTGGGTACGATTGCCAGGCGCGGCGGTATAGAATCACTTTTCGCCTGCTCGATTTCCTACGAGGGATTGCTTCTGCTATGAGGAAGCGCCGCCAATGCCCGGACTGCAATAGCACGGACATTCTTGCGGTGGTGTACGGTTACGGGGACCGCTGGGAACTGACGCCCACGACCCACCGACTTGATACGGGGCATGCCACCGTCGGCAGGAATAAGAAGGGGCGCATGATGCACCGTGGTAACAAGAAGTGGCACTGCAATAAGTGTCACCACGAATGGTAAGCAGTGCGCTTAGCCGAAGCCTTCGATGGCCTCTGAAGTCAACAGGCGGACCGCGAACTGGAGAGTTTTTCCTCCTTCCGAAGCGTTGCAACCGGACGGCCGGGGACTCCTTCGCTTGCGGCTGCATGGCGACGTTCACGCTACGGTGTCGGCACCCATAACCCTGCGGAAGCAATTACGGCTTCTCTTCCAACGCCGCCTGCGTCGCCGCCTTCATTTTCTCCAGACCCGTCTTGGCCACGAGCAGCGCGTCGTTTTTCCAGTATTCGTGGTTGAACAGCTCCAGCGACAGGTAGCCGCGGAAACCGTTGGCGTGGAGGCCGCGGAAGACTTCCTTCAGCGGAGCGACGCCGTCGCCGGGGTAGACGCGGAACTGGTCGCTGATCTCGGTTCGCGGTGGAGCGGCCGGGTAGTCGTTGACGTGGATCACCGGCAGCGCCGCGGCGCCGATCAGCGGCAGACCCTTGAAGCCGGAGCCGCCCTTGTACAGATGGAAAATGTCCGGCAGCACGCACGCCTCGGACCGGCCGCTCTCCAGGGCGACGCACATCGCCTCGCCCAGCCGGCCCAGCGTCTTCGAGAAACCCCAGAATTCGACGATCGGAACGACGCCGAATTTCTCTCCCATTTCACACAAATTACGGTAGCGCTCGGCGACCGTCAGCAGCGGCAGATCGGCCTGGCCCTGGGCGCCGGCCGGCGGCGCCGCCATGTGCTTGCCGCCGATCTGCTGCAGCATATCCATGATCCGCCGGCACTCTTCCAACCCCTTCTTGCGGCGGGCCTCGTCGTCCACGATCCATTCGGCGAAGGCGATGCAGTCCTCGACCGTCAGCCCGTTGTCGTGGATGCGCTTGCCGAGGTCCTTGAGATTGCCGCCGTCCTTGACGTACTGGTCCAGTTCGCGCGCCCACGGCTCGATCGCCTGGTAGCCGGCCCGCGCCGTCAGCTCGATTTCCTCCACGAGCGACAGCTTTTGACCCTGAATGGTGGCGGTGTTGAGCATGTACTGGAATGGCTCGCGGCCCGCCGGTTCGGTCTTGTCGGCCGCCGTCGCCGCCACGACCGCGCCTGCCGCCGCCGTCACGCCGCCCAGCCATTCCCGCCGCGTCTGCTCGCCCATGGTCGTCTCCCGTCATTCGTCATTCGTCATTCGTCATTCGTCATTCGTCCGTAGGATAAGCGTATCGGTTTGGGGGGTCTGCGGCGCTGGTTCGTTGATCTCCCGAACGCTCCGGGGGCTTACGCACCCGGCTCGCCGGATTCTGTTTGCGGAGGAGTCATGCCGCCGGTGCTGGTCGTCGGGACGCGCAATCCGAAGAAGCGCGAAGAGATATTGGAGATCCTCGGAGGCGATGCCGTGGAGCTGCGCGACCTGACGCCCTATCCGAATGCGCCCGAGGTAGTCGAGGACGGCGACACGTTCGAGGCGAACGCCCGCAAGAAGGCGGTCGAGCTGGCGACGCATCTGCACGAATGGGTCCTCGGCGAGGACAGCGGCCTCGTCGTGCCGGCGCTCAACGGCCGGCCCGGCGTCTACTCCGCTCGGTTCGCCGGCAAGCAGGGGGACGACGCCGCCAACAACACCCGTTTGCTGGCTGAGCTGGCCCCCTTCCCCGACGACCGCCGGGCGGCCTACTACGTCTGCACCGCCGTCCTTGCCGATCCGACCGGCCAGGTGCGGGCGACGGCCGAGGGGCGCTGTCACGGCGTCATCCTCCGCGAGGCCCGCGGCACAGGCGGCTTCGGCTACGACCCGCTGTTCCTCATTGCGGAATTCCACCGGACGTTCGGCGAGCTGAGCGCCCGCGTCAAACATGCGCTCAGCCATCGCGCCCGGGCGCTGGAGCAGCTGCGGCCGGCCGTGCGGCGCATCGGCGTCACTTCCCCCGCGCCGGCCTGAGCTTGGCCAAGAGCGCCGTGAACTCCTGGTCCCAGAAGTCGCGCCGCTCCCAGCCGCATTCGCACACCACGGCCAGCGCGTCGCCGCTGTCCATGCGCACCACGGCCAGGACGACGTACTTGCTGTGGTCCGCGCTCTTCTTCGCCTCGAATTTGCTGATGCGGCCCTTGAACGCGCCCACGGTCACGTCGGGGCCCGCGTCGGCCAGCGCCTTGTCGCCGACGTCGTTCAGCACCGCGCTGGGGTAGAGGTAGCCGTCGCCGCCGGGCGTTTTCTCTTTTTCGATCTCCAATAGCGCATCCTTCGCTTCCTTCACCGCGGCCGTCAGGTCGGCCGCCGACGACAGGGCCAGCACCTGCACCACGGCCGCCTTCTGGCCGCTGCGCGGCTCGTCGTCCTTGGGATCGTAACCCAGCAAGACCAGGTCGGCGTGGGGATCGTAGCCGTCGCGATCTTGTTTTTCCCACAGCCCATCCTTCTTTTTCTCCCGATCGTATCCCGCATAGTCCAGTTTGTAGGGCAGCTTGTCGCCCTGGGCCGTGAGCAAGTTCGGCGGCTTTTCCGTCCAGCCTTCGCGCTTGTTTTCCAGGGCGAATTTCGACCGCAGCCCGGCCCACTCGTCGCGCAGCCCGTCGGCGTCGTCCAGCGGCGCCCAGGTGAAGAACCAGTAGGCGACGCCGCGGGACGTGGCCGCCACGCATTCGCCGTGCACCGGGACGTGGTCGCGGTCTTCGGCCTGGAACTCGAAGCGCACGCCCGGCTGACCGCCTAGCTGCGCCTTGTCGTCCTTCGGCTGGACGGCGTATTCCACGTCGGTCATGTTGCCGCGCAGCCGGTTGACGCCCTCGTCGATCAGTTCGGCCTCGCGCGGCTGCCGGGTCTTGTAATCGCGGAAAGCCAGGGCCATGAAACTGGCCGGCCCGGAGCGCCGATACGCCAACGCCGCATCGGCGCCGAGGCGGGCCTTGGGGTCGCGCTCCCACGGCTTGCCGGCCGGGTCGATGCGGAAATTGCCCTGCTGGGCCAAGGCCCGCCGCTCCTCGTTCTGTCCGGACGAATCGTCGCCGGGGGAACGCCAGCCCCGGGGGAGCATCCACGCCGCAAAAAGCAGGGCCGCCATGCCGCCGAAGACGCCGACCACCAGAAAGAGCGCTATGAGCCATCCGGGAAGGGCGCGACGGCGCTTCGGCGGCCGCAGGACCACGTCGGACTGCGACGCGAAAGCCAAACCGGGCGGCGGCGCGGCCTCGACGGCGGTCACGGGCGTCGCTAGCCGGATGACCGGGGCGACGTCGGGCGCAACCGGCGGCGGCGGCTGGGCCGGGGGTGCGGCGACCGGTTTGGCAATCGGCAGCGCCGGCGGCTTGGCGGCCGGTTTGGCAGCAGGTCGGGCCGGCGCGGCGGGTTTGGCTGGAACGGCGGCTTTCGGCGGCGCGGGACGCGGTTTCGACGCCGGCGCCTTGGGGGGGCGAGCGGCCGGCGCCGGCGCCCGGAACTCCAGCTTCGTTCCACAGCGCGGACAGACGACGCTGGCGGCGCCTCTTACCGCGGCGGCGTCGAACATATGGGTGCAGATCGGATTGGGGCAGGGAAGCGTCGATGGCATGGCGGCTGGACGTCCGGCTCGGGTAGGCGGGGGCGAAGGTTCATCTCGTTCTTTCAGTGTAACACCGCGGCGTGCGGTCGTGCAGCAACTATCCGGTATCATTTACGAGGAAGCAGCCGCGGAACGAGGGGCGAAGGAGTCGGTCGTGGATTTCGTGGACCGGGTCGATGCGGGCGCCCTCGATGCCGTCGCCCGGCTGCATCAACCGTGGCTGAACCCGGTGCTGATCCTCATAACGCATTTGGGAGATCGGATATTCATAACCGTAGTGGTCCTGGCGGCGGTGGTCGTCTTCTTGGTGCGGCGGCAGTGGCGTCCGGCTCTCCTTCTGGCGGTCGCGGCGCTGGTCGGCTATCCGCTCAGCGACGGCGTCAAGATATTGGTGAATCGGCCGCGACCGGACGTTCCGTGGCGGCTCATCGATCGGCCGGCGTCGGCGAGTTTTCCGAGCGGCCATGCCCTGGAATCCACCATCGTTTACGGCACGCTGGCGCTGCTCGTCGGCCGACGGCTTCGGCGACGCGGCTGGCGTGCGGCGGCCGCTGCCATCGGCGTCCTGTTGCCGCTGCTCATCGGCCTCAGTCGCGTCTATCTCGGCGTCCATTACCTCACGGACGTGCTGGCTGGTTGGGCAGCGGGGTTGGCTGTGGCGCTGCTGGCCAGCTGGGCGGATCGGCGCTGGGGTTGCCGCCATGAACGGTCAAGTGAATGATGTCCGCGCCATTGCTAACAGCTAATAGTTGTCAGCTAATAGCTGGTAGTAAGACCAGCGAATTGCACGGCGCTGGCGATCTTCACTCTCGTTCCGGATCAAGAATCGCCGGTTTGAGCGACCACGCCTGCCGCTTCGCCAGCTGCATCATTTCCGGCGCATGGAACCCCGGCGGGAAAATCACCCAGCCCCACAGCTTCGGATCGTCGTCGGCCACGCGCGCCGCCGTCTTCAGCGTCGCCGGACCGATCTGCACGTTCGGCTCCGGCTTGCCGCCGCCGAGCAGGTCCACCGCCACGGCCGCTTCCGCCCGCAGGAACGCCTCCGGCGGGACCGCTTTCGAGCCAAGCCAGACGGCTGCGGGAATGCGTCCTTGTTTGCGGATGTAGTCGGCCGCGTCGGCGGCGGTGCGGCCGAACTGGCTCCAGTCCGTCGTGACGCCGCCGTCCGGCAGCGCCGGCGTTTCGCCAGTCGGGCCGACCGGCGTTTCCTTCAGCTCCAGCGCCTCCGGCGTGCGCCCCGCGGCCCGCTCTGCAATGTAGTCGTTGAGAAGCACGAACACCTCCGCCGCGGACAACGCATAATCCCCCCGCCGCTGAAAGTCGATCTCTGGACCGACGGCCGCGGCGATTTCTTTCAGTTCGTCCGGCGCGAATTTTCGACCGCGCGCCCGGTCGGGATAGAGCTTAGCCGCCTCGGACGCCGTGATGAACTCCACGTCGTTGAAGCGCTTTATGAAGCGTATCCACGTCTCGAAACTCTCATAAGCGATCTTCGTCTCCTCCGGCGTTTTCTGCGGCGGCAGCTTCCACAGCTCGCGCGGCGGGTTGGCGCCGTGGGCGAAGTTGACGCCGTCCCAGAACTGTTTGTGGACGAACTCGCACGGGTGGTAGAAGATGCTGACCACGCCGCCGCCTTCGGCCAGCAGCGCCTTGTGCGCCTCGGTGAACTTGTCCTCGGCCTGCTGCTCCGCCTGGGGGCCGGTCAAATCGGTTCGAAGGATATGATCGAGGCTATAAAGCGTTAAAACGCCGTCGTAGTAGCAGGGCTTGCCGTCGACGCCGACGTGGCGGCCGGCGTCGAGGTAGACGCCCATGCCCCATTTGCGCATGGCGCCGTAGCTCTGCGGCCCCCACGAGCTGCCGGGCTGGCCGTAGCAGGTCGGCGCCTGGCCGAAGATGCGTTCCACGTCGGCCCGGCCCGGCCCCTCGCGCCGGTCGAACTCGGCGACGCCCTCGTCCCAGCCGAGCGTCGAGAGGTACAGGGCCGGGCTGGGCTGGACGCTGTGCCAGTTGGAGTGATAGCCGATCTCATGTCTCTTCAAAGCGGCGATCACGTCGTCGCGCTTCCGCCGTTCCAACGTGCGGGCCTTTTCGCCGACGACCTTGAACGTGGCGCGAATCCCCTCGTCGGTGAGGAAATTCGCCAGGTGCAGGGCCGCGTCGTCGTCGGCCGGCAGGATGTAGTCCTCGGTGTCGAACCAGAGTATGACGTAGACCTTCGCCGCCGGTTCCGCGGCCCGCGAAAGGAGCGGAACGAACAGCAGCAGGCACAGCGCCAGGATGAGGCGGCGCGACGGTCGGACGGACATGGCGGATCTCCTGCGGTGGCATCATGCGTCAGCCGAGGCGCAGCCTGCGGCGCGCATCCATATAGGTCGATTCGAGGTCGATCGGTAGGCACAACTCGGCGCTCAGCGCCAGCGGCGAGGTTGGAAGAGGCCGGCCCACGGCGAGCGGCGTCAACCAGGCTTCGATTTGGGCCGCATCGTCGCGCTGGATCGGTCGATACGCCGCGACGTACAGCGGTGGGGCCGCCGGAAACAGGAAGGCGGCCGCGTCCGGGAGCACGCGCGCCATTTCGTCGTGCATGTTTCCGCCGCGGTTGGTCACGACGTCCACGACGATAAGAGCGATCCCCTGTGTCAGACAGCTGGCGCACTTGACGGCGAACGCGCGACGATGCTCCGCTCGGTCCTTGTTGGCCGGGCTGACCAGCTCGATGGCGGCGACCAGCCGAGGGCCGGTTTCCGTGCTGAAAACCTGGACTTCGAACACGTCGGGGAAGGCGGCAGGCATGACGAGCGTCGGCGGCGGCGGCGCCCACGTTTGGCGTGACGCTGTCGCCGTCGCTCCATTCGGGGCAGGACCACCCGGGGAGACGGCGCCGTTAAACGTCGCCGCGTCGATCTCGACGCGGGCGCCGATATGGGCATACGGCTCCGCGAAATAGCCAGGCGGCAGCAGGGTCTGGTTCAACTCATCCACCAAGGCGTTCGCCCATTTCGAGTGGAAGGATTCCCAGTGCCGCTCTTCGCTCAACGGCGGATGAAAATGGTCGAGCAATGGCATGATCTTCCTCCGCGCCGGGGCCGGGCGTCATTGTAACATCCGCCGGCCGGCCGGCGCAGGAAAACTCATTGCATCGCGCCGCCGTCGCTGGTACGTTCAGCCCGGCCCCGCATCGGCCGACGGTCGCGCCGGGCGGGCCGCCTTCGCTCTCCCACCGTGAGGTGCATCATGCGACGCTTGTGGTTCCCCGCCCTCGCCCTGACGCTCGGCCTGGTTCTCATCCTGGCCGTCTCCGCCGTCCCCGCCGCCGACAAGGACGCCCCGGTCGTCCCGCCGCGCCAGGGCAAATCGGAAACCATCAAACTCTTCGACGGCAAGACCCTCGACGGCTGGGACGGCGACAAGGACCTGTGGTCCGTCGACAACGGCGAAATCGTCGGCAAAAGCCCGGGGTCGCTGGCGGCCAGCACCTACCTGACGACCACCAAGCCGTTCACCGACTTCCGCCTCCTCGTCAGCGGCAAACTGGTGACGTCGGAAACGCACTCGGGGATCTGCTTCTGGGGCAAAAAAGCCCCGGCGAAAAGCGACGAGTTCCCCAAGGCACCGGAAAAAGCCATCGACTACACCTACGGCGGCCATCTGGTCATGTTCCCGTCGGGTTGGGGCATGTGGGACTTGTACCGCCGCGAAGGCGGCCTGGGCGTCGATCCCGGACCGGGCAAGAAAGCCGGCGAAGGCAAACAGCATGACTGGAACCAGCTGGAGATCCTGGCCCAGGGCAATCGGATTCGCGTCGCCGCCAACGGCGTACAGATCATCGACTGGCGCGACCCCAAGCCGGAACTCATTCACGAAGACGCTCCCATTGGCTTGCAGCTGCACTCCAACAAGGACCCGGAAGAGGTGCGCTTCAGGGACATCACCATCACGACCTTCCCGCCGGAAGACAAGCTGCTGACGGTGAAGTAGTCGGAACGGCGAGCGGCGCCGGCGTCAGTGAGCTCGCAGCGCCAGCAAGAGTATCCCCTTGCTGGCGCTGCTGGGCTGACGCCGGCGCCGCCCGCCTTCCTCTTGACTCGCCGGCTCTGCGCGGGTAGAGTTCTTTGCGTCACAAACCAATTTGTACGGGAGACGGCTCATGGACGCCCGGCAAGCGGCCCGCACGCTGGAAGTGATTCGGACGCTCATGGAGCGCACTTGCCAGTACCAGCTGCTGACCGCGCGC
>DATKHW010000367.1:0-6637 GCA_035546275.1 Gemmataceae bacterium | reverse complement strand
CCTCGGCGTTCTGCTGAGAAATGAAGCCAAATTCGATGAAGCGATGGCGTGCTTCCAGCGAGCGCTGAAACTGTTTCCTCCCCAGGATCCGCGCCGCCACTCCGTGCAAACGGACCTTTCCCTCTGCCAGCGCCTGAAGGAACTCGACCAGAAGCTGCCCGCCGTGCTCAAAGGCGATGCCCGACCGAAGACCCCGGAGAAGGTCGAAATCGCTTTCCTCTGTCAGCAGTACAAGGGCCGTTACGCCGCCGCCAGTCGGCTCTACGCGGAAGCGTTCGCCGAGCAGCCCGCGCTGGCCGATGACCTGAAGACAGGTAATCGCTACAACGCCGCTTGCGCCGCCGCACAGGCGGCCGCCGGCAAGGGAGAAGACGCATCCAGCTCGGACGAAAAAGAGCGCGCCCGCTTGCGCAATCAAGCCCTTGAATGGCTGCGGGCCGACCTGACCACTTGGGACAAGTTGGCGGACAACGGCCCTCCGCAGGCGCGAGCGGCGGTGCAGCAAACCCTCAAGCACTGGCAGGAGGATTCCGACCTATCCGCCGTACGCGACCCCGCCGCCCTGGACAAGCTGCCCGAATCCGAGCGCGCCGACTGGCAAAAGCTCTGGTCCGACGTGGACGCCCTGCTGAAAAAGGTCGGCGACGGCGGGCAGAAATAGCGGGCCGGCGCGGCGCCGAGCGAGGACCCCAATGCCTTCCGCGTCCTTGCTGCGATGGCAAAATGATCGCCGGGCGCGACTGGCCGAGATGGACGCCCACTGCGCCGCCGCCGCGGCCCTGGCGCCTCCGCGTCCGCTTCTCGCCGAGGAGGGCCTCCGCGCCTACGCCATGCTCCTCAGCGGGCACTTCCAGGGCTTCTGCCGCGACCTCTACACCGAATCTTCGCAAATCATCGTCGCACAGGTGGCCGCCCACCTTCAGGGCGCCGTCCAGATGCAATTTTCGGCCGAATTGAAGATCAATAGCAGCAACCCGACCGTCGAAACCATCCGAAAAGACTTCGAGCGCTTCGGCTTCACACTTGACTTCCACGCGGACCAGGCGAACGGCCCGCGCGTGACCCACCTGGGCGAAATGAACAAGTGGCGGAACGCGATCGCCCACCAAAGGCCCACTGCCCCGCCCGGCGTGCCCCCACTCACCCTTGCCGGCGTGCAGGCGTGGCGCGTTTCGTGCGATGGACTTGCCGCCTGGCTGGACGGCATCCTGTACAATGAACTGCGACGAATCCTCGGCGTCGCCCCGTGGTGACGCCCGCCGGGAGGGATGGACAATGGCCGAGCCTGCCGCGACTGCCTTCAAAGTCGGCGATATCGTGAAGATTCGCCTCTCCGGCTTCCGACCCGGCAAGATCGTGGAGTACCGCGGACCCCTCGGGCCGGGCGGCGCCCACATCTACCGCGTCCGGGTCCGGGGCAAACCGTACCCCGCCTATACGGAAGTCCGAGAAGATCAACTGGAGCTAGTCCCAGCCGGCAGCTGACCGGTCTTCACGTGCTCCCGATCGCGCCACTGTGGGCGACCGCAGGTCTCCCGTTGCATCAAAAACGGACCGCCCCAGTAGAGCGCTAAAGAAGGTCTCGAATAGGTCTTGCAAGCGCTGCCCGAAAGGCGCTTGCCCTTTACTCCTGGCGCGAAACGCTCCCATCCGGGTATGATAGGCTGTCGAACAAGGGGCCTTGTTCGGCGCGAAGCAGGAAAAGACCACGGGCACGCCCGTCACTCTCGCACTTGCTCGCGCGGCGTGCTCAGACAAGCGCTGGACAACGGCTTTTCACCGGCTTACACTCATCCTCGCCCCCTCCCACCGCATCCGATGAGGCCCGCCATGAGACGCCGTTTCGCCGCCATCCCCGTGTTGCTCGCCTTCGCCGTTCGCATATTCGCCGCCGAGCCGCTGCCGGACACGAAGCCGCTCACCGAGGAGGGCGACCTCGCCGCCATGATGGTCGAGGGCATCGGCAAGTACCTCGACCGCGAGACGCCCGCCTCCGTCGAGAAGCGCAAGGAACGATGGAACGTAGACTTATCCTCTCTCGATGCGTATCTGAAATCGGTCCAGCCCAACCGCGATCGCCTCAAGAAGATGCTCGGCGTCGTCGAAGAGCGCGTGCCGTTCACGGACCTGGAATACGTCGGTGGGCCGAATACGCCGTCGCTGGTCGCGGAGACGGACGGCTACAAGGTCTTCGCCGTCCGCTGGCCAGTGCTGCCCGGCGTGGACGGCGAGGGGCTGCTGCTGGAGCCGAAGGGCAAGGTCGTCGCGTGTGTGGTCGCGATCCCCGACGCCGACTGGACGCCGGAAATGCTCGTCGGTATGGCGCCGGGCGTTCCGGATGATGAGCAGTTCGCGCGGGCGCTGGCGGCGAGCGGCTGCCGGGTGATCGTTCCTACCTTGATCGACCGCAAGGACGACTGGTCCGGCAACATGGTCCTGGGCCGGATGACCAATCAGCCCCATCGCGAGTTCCTTTATCGCATGGGTTACGAAGTCGGCCGCCACGTCGTCGGCTATGAGATTCAGAAAGTGCTGGCGGCGGTGGACTGGTTCTGCATCGACAAAGAGCATCCGCGGGTCGCCGTCTACGGCGACGGCGAAGGGGGCCTGCTGGCGTTTTACGCCGGGGCCATCGACGAGCGGATCGACACGACCGTCGTGGCCGGCTATTTCGGCCCGCGAGAAGGGCTGTGGAAGGAGCCGATCTACCGCAACGTCTTCGGCCTGCTGCGCGAATTCGGCGACGCCGAGCTGGCGGCTTACTTCTACTACCCCGCTCCCCAAACGGCAGGCCGGAACCGGATTCATCGGCTGGTCCTCACGGTGGGCATCGACCCCGTGGTGGAGGGGCCGCCGGCGCCCGCCGCCGGCCGGTCGGGTGCCGCGCCGGGCCGGCTGGTGCGGCGGCCGTTCGACGACCAGATCAAGCCCGAATTCGGCCGCTCGCTCAAGCTGATCGAAGAAAAGCTCAAAGGAGACGTGACCTTCCTGCCGTTCTACTCGAACGGCGACCTGGATGCGGTGTCGTGGGTGGCGGAACCCAAGCCCACAGGGGTGGCGCACCCCAAGCCCCTCGGCGACCCACCGGCCGACCAACGCAAAGGCTTTGACCCCAAGGAGCGCGAACATCGCCAGTTCGACCAGCTGGTCGATCACATGCAAAAAGTCCTGCGCGAATCCGAGCGCAGCCGCGATGCGTCCTTCTGGGCCAAGCTGGATACGTCATCGGTCGAAAAATACGAGGCGTCCACCAAGCCGTTCCGCAAGCAGCTCGATGAAGGAGTGCTGGGCAAGCTGCCCGATCCGACCGTGCCGATGAATCCGCAGACGCGGTTGCTCTACGACGAGCCGAAATACCGGGCTTACGAAGTGATGCTCGACATCTACCCCGACGTTTACGCCTACGGCATCCTGGCGCTGCCGAAGGACCTCAAGCCCGGCGAGAAGCGACCGGTCGTCGTCTGCCAGCACGGTTTAGAGGGCCGGCCGACCGACGTTATCAACCCCAAGGAAGATTCCAAATATTACCATTCGTTCGGCTCGCGGTTGGCCGAGCTGGGCTACATCGTCTACGCGCCGCAAAATCCCTATATCGGCCAGGACAAATTCCGCGTTCTCCAGCGCAAGGCCAATCCCCTTGGCCTATCGCTCTTCTCGTTTATCGTCCGCCAGCACCGCACGCTGATCGACTGGCTGACGACATTGCCCAACGTGGACGCCAATCGCATCGCCTTTTACGGCCTCTCCTACGGCGGCAAGACGGCCATGCGCGTGCCGGCCGTCGAGACGCGCTACTGCCTGTCGATCTGCTCCGGCGATTTCAACGAGTGGGTGAGCAAGAACGCGTCGGTCGATTTCAAGGGCAGCTACATGTTCTCGCCGGAGTACGAGATGCCGGAGTGGGACCTCGGCCACACGTTCAACTACGCGGAGATGGCGGCCCTGATCGCGCCGCGGCCGTTCATGGTGGAGCGCGGCCACAACGACGGCGTCGGCATCGACGAGATGGTGGCGTATGAGTACGCCAAGGTGGGGCGGCTCTATAGCCGGCTCAAGCTGCCGGATCGGACGGAGCTGGAGTATTTCGACGGGCCGCACGAGATTCACGGCGTCGGCACGTTCGCGTTCCTGAAGAAGCAGCTGAAATGGCCGCCGGGGTGACGTCCGTGGTGGAGGCGGCTCGCCTGCCTGATTTCGCACGCGAGCCGCCTCCGCCACAGTTGGGTTATGGCGACAGAAACATCCCCTCCGAATCGCCGTCCAGCCGCGGCGCACGCTGATGAATGGGCACGGCGTGTGGCGCCGGCCAGGTTCGGCCGCGCCCCGCGCCTGGCCGCAACGGGAACCGGATCTCCGCCAGCTCTTTCCGCACCGCGTAGAAGCCGAACCACTGCCGGCCGCCGTCGGCCGCCTGACGGGCGCCGAGCCAGGTCAGCACGCGCTCCTCGTCGCGCTCCAGGTCGAAGACGATGTCGGTCGGCGTGTCGTCGCTCAGAAAGAGTTTGAGCTGGGAGCCGGTCCGCTCCAAATACAGCACGCGAAGACGGCAGCCGGGAACCCGCGGCAGTAAAACGTCGCGATGAGGGAGCGGCAAGAAATAAACGTCCACCGCCGCGATTTCCGGCTTTTCTCGCCCCAAAAGATATCGCACACCGATCTTGCAAAAGCGATCGAACGCCAGACCGCGGACGCGCCGGCCCGACGGCCAAAAGACGTCGTATCCCGTGTACTCAATGCCGCCGATTTGTTCGTCCTTGCTGTCATTGCGCCGAAAAACCACGGATTCTTTGCGTCCGGGTAAAGCCATGGCGTTCCCCTCGTGGAGAGCAAATACTATCCACCGCGGAGGTGCAGCCCACCGCGGCCTAAGAGCGTCCGGAAGAAAAGGTGTCAGGAACTCCAAAATCACAGTTCCAGACGCCTTTTCTTCCGCCAATGCAAGAACCGCGCCTGCGCGACGCGGGGGCGCTGGATAATGCGAGTCCGGCCAGCTCGTGGGCCGGACTAACGCAGGTCAACCGTGACGAGGGGCCGGCTTCCGTGGCGGGTCGTGCGGTCGAAAAGTCTGTCCAGGACCGTGCATCCGTACAGGTAGGCCAGGCGGTCCCTGACCTTCAGGCGATGGAACCGCCGTGCGGTTATTGTGTTGCTGCGTCGCCAAACGGCAAGCGCGGTTTTGAAAATCAGCAAAGAATGGAGGAAGCGGAAAAGAACGCGTGGCTGCAAGGGAAATGCAACGAGCGGCGGGCTTTGCACCCGCCGCTTGATCTCCAACCCGCCGGGATAAATCCGGCGGCTGGCCTATGGTTTACGGACGAGTGAGGACCAATTCCTTGGCGGGGACCGAGCGCGACGGCGGCGGCGCTTTGGCCCGGTTCGACAGGAACCGGCCGCCGATTTGATCCAGGTAGGCGCGAATCGTATCCGGCGGCACAAAGGCCAGCACCATCGTCAGCATGAACAGGCTGAACACGTCCAGCCCCATGATGAGGCCGATGCCGAGATGCATGAAAACGGAACAGCTCACCATCACGGGCCGCCACTTCTTGTTCCACACCAGGAACGTGAAGCAGGTTTCCGTGAATACCGTGAAGACCGCGCTGGCCGTAAGCACGATTTGCCACAGCCAGAAATTCTGGCTTAGGAATACCAACATCGCTCGATAGACGCCGACGCGCATCGGCGCGAAATTGTAGTTGGCCAGGCAGACCCACAGCGCGGTGCCGCTCCACCACGTCGAGCCGAGCAGTTTGGACGCGCCGGAGGTCAAGTAGATGATGCAGAAGTGAATCTGCAATAAGCGGATGGCGAAATTGGCGGACCGCGACGGCTGGAGCTGCACGTCGCCCGGCAAGCCCCGCGCTCGCCGCCGTTCCAGCCACCGATCCACCGACAGGGCCGCGCCGCTGTTCCCGATCATGAGATACAGCAGCAGAATCATTAGCATGGTGTCCATGCCGAAGAGGTGCATCTGCAGGCGATGCACGTACTGTATCGCCCCGATCCAGGTCAGCACGGAAGTGACGCGCGTCCATAACCCAACGGTGAAGAGAAGCATCACGATCAAAATGCTAATGTGGATTACTAGAATCCAAAACGGGTCCTGGACGTGGAAGTAGATCGACCAGATGTACTGGCCTTTTTCGGCGGGGCCCTGGCCTGGGTTGTTCCAGCTGTTCCAATCGTAGGGGGGTGCGCCGAACGGCACGTCATGGCGGATGACTTCCTGCGTCGGCGGGTCCACCCAGCTGCTCGGACCGAGGTACGAGTACAGGCCGTAGCTGTACATCACATAGGTGTAGAACACAAGCAGGCCGCAGCAGATGCGCATGAAGCCGAGGCCGGTCGGGTCGATCGGCGTAAACCAGAAGCGAATCCACGGCCGCAGCCAGGCCGGCCCTTCCGATTCGCCGCCGTTGGCGGGTCCCAAAACGGGGCTTGTCATGGAGACTTCTCCGCTCCATTGGTCCAAGGCGAGTCCTTGGGATCGTCGGCTTGCTCGTCAGGCTTCTTGTCCAGATCGAGCTGGGCGTGCTTCCTCAAGCCGTCCACGAGAACCATGTCTTCCAGGCTGGCGCCGGGTGGGATGGCCGCGTCGCCGCTTTTGCTTCGGTAATAGATCGGCATGTACCAGTAG
>DATKHW010000366.1:0-9473 GCA_035546275.1 Gemmataceae bacterium | reverse complement strand
CCATCCCTTCGCGACGCCGACGTGGAACCGAATCATGACGGGCGCATCTTCTTCCACCGGGCATGTCCTCCGCTTCCTACCGCTGCTAGCGCTGATCGTCGCCGGCGGCGTCCTCGTCGCCGGTCCCGACGCTCCCGCCCCGCCGCCCCCGGCGCCGGATAAGCAAGGCCGGCCTCCCGAAGAGGAGGACCCGGACGCCAAGCCGATCACCCATCGCGTCACCTCCGACGAGCCGGACGACGCCGGCGGCAAGACGTCCACGCCGCGGGCCGTCGATCTCAAGGCGGCCGCGCGCGACGCCAAGCACTTCGCGGTGAAAAAGCTCTTTCAAGACGTGGCCGTGCCGCACGACGTGCTGAAATACACCGCGTTCGCGCCGATGCAACGCAACAAGGCGGTCAACATCGCGCCGCTCCCCGACTATATCGGAGAAAACACCAAGGCCATCGTCGAACCGTTCATGGTTACGCCGCTGTCCGACGCTGGCGCGCCGGGCGATCCGGTTCAGGTTCCTCGCAACAGCATCGACCACATAACGCCTTACGAAGAGTTGGCGCTGCAAGGGGTCGATGAGCTGTCCAACGGCAAATACGACCAGGAGGCCGATCCGCAGAAAATCCTTTCGCGCTACCAGCGGGACGTGGCGCAGGCCCAAGTGCTAACGACGGTCTTGCTGCGGCTGCAATCGGCTCGTCAGACGGGCGGTCGGCGCGGGGAAGCTTGGCAAACGGTCGAGGATTCGCTGAAGAAGAAGCTGCTGGCCGTGCTGCTGGATGAGCTGGACGATCGGGTCGCGGCCGGCCAATGGGAGGAGTCATTTAGGCTAACGAAGGACCTGGCCGGGACGTACCGCGCGCCGGACGAGCAGGAGCGCATCCTGCAGCCCCTGGCCGACCTGGTCAAGCAAACGCTGACGAAATCGGTGGACGAAAACCAAAAGTCCGAGGCGCTGCGGCGACTAGTCCAGCTGCAGGAGCTGTTCCCCAACAGCGCCGCGTTTCAGCCCATCAACGACATACGCAAAAAGCAGGCGCAGGCACTTTTCGACGCGGCTCAGGCCGAGAAGGACAAAACGCAGCGCGAAAAGCTGCTGAATGAGGCGAAGGGATTGTGGCCGGGGCTGCCGGGGTTGGGGGAATACATCATCCAGCAAAGCAACCTGCACTCCACGCTGCGGGTGGGGGTGCGGCAGCTGCCGTCGCACATGTCGCCGGGTTCCGCGGCCAGCGACTCCGACCTGCGCGCCATGCAGCTGGTGTTTGAGAGCTTGGTGAAGCTGGATCCGGATGGACAAGGCGGGGCTCGCTGGACGGCGGCTTTGGCGCAGGCGCAACCGCTCATCATCCCGCATGGCCGGCAATTCGACCTGCCGGCCAACGTCCGCTGGTCCAACGGGCAGGAGCTGACGGTGAACGACGCGGCGTACACGCTGAAGCTCATGCGCGAGGGCCGATTGCCGCAGCGGCCGCCGGTATGGGCGGCGATGCTCGACGACCTCAGCTCCATCGAGGCGACTAGCATCTCCCGGCGAGTGCCGCTGACGCTGAAGCAAGGCTGGCTCGACCCGCTGGCGCTGATGAATTTCCCGCTGCTGCCCTCGGGGGTCGATCCCGATTCGGCGGATTTCGCCGAGAAGCCGCGGGGCAGCGGTCCTTACGTCTTCCGGCCGGACGTCAGCCAGGACGAGGGCGGCCGGCCCTGCGCCGCCTTCACCATCAACCCCTATTACAGCGCCCGGTCCGGCAAGGACAAGTTGCCGCGGATAGAGAGCATCCACTTTATCGCCTACAATTTCAAGGACGACGCGGACCAGAAGGACGGCCACAAGGCCGAGCTGACCGCCTTGCTGGCGGATGCGCCGGGCCGGCTCGATCTGCTCCTGGACTTGTCCGCGCGCGAGGCGGCCGTCTTGCAAGAGAATGCGGCCGATTTCCGTATTAAGAAGGTGACCGGCCGAGCGACGCCGAATCGGCGCATCTGCTTCCTGGCGGTCAACAACGACAAGCTGTACCTGAATAACGCTGATTTCCGCTGCGCCCTGGCGCGGGCGATCAACCGCACCAAGCTGTTGGACGACGACTTCCGAGCGTCGCCGGGACAGGACTTGCATACGCCGCTGAACGGCCCTTATCCGGTTGCTTCCTGGGCGGCCAACCCCGAGCTGGTTCAGAAGCAGGGCGGCAAGACCACGTTCGATCCTTACGACGCCAATTTAGCCCGGACCAAGCTCGGCACATCCGGCGTCCAGGGGGCGACGGCCACGCTGCCGCTGATTTATCCCTCCGGCGATCCACAAACGGCGAAAGCCATGAGCGACCTGGCTGAACAGGTCAAAAAGGAAATCGGCGTCACGCTGGAATTGCAGGCCCTGTCGCCGAGCGACCTGCGAAACGCCGTGGAGCGGGACCACAATTACTCCCTGGCATATTACCATTACGACTTCCCCGACGACGTCTACTGGCTGGGCCCACTGCTCGATTTCGTGAATGACAAGAAGGAGAACATTTTGCAGTACCAGGGCCCGCTCAGTCCGATGGTCAAGGACCTGGGTCGGCGCCGCGATTTCGCCGATGTACGGAAGTGGGCGTATGAGCTGCACCACGAGTTCCTCACCAAGGAAATGCCGTTTATCCCGCTGTGGCAGCTCGATCCGCTGGCGGCCGTCCACGCCGACCTGGACACGGGAGCGTCCGACCCGCCGTTCGACCCGATTCTGGTCTTCCCCGACGTGGACCGATGGACGCTGAATCGGAAGTAGCGCCGGCTGCCGACGCGGGCGATTCTCCGTAACGTAATCCTGTCGTTTCGAGCCGTCTCCCAGTTCGTTCCAGGAGGATCACCCGATGTTTCGCTGCGCAACAGCGGCCGTGCTGGCCGTCCTGGCGTCGGTCCCGTTCGCCGTCGGCGCCGACAAGGCCAAGAAGCCGACCGGCGTGTGGACCCACACCGTCAATGACGTCACCGTCACCCTGACCTTCATGGACGACACGTTTCGCACCGAAATCGCCAACTCCAGCGGCGCGTCTATGTCGGCCGACGGATCCTACGGCGTGACGGCCGACGGATTGGTATTCGGCGTCATTACGAAGGTCGAGAAGAAGGGAATCGACGAGGGCCCGGACAAGGGCACGCTGTTCAGCTTTCAGGGCAAAGTAGACGGCGACACCCTTTCGCTGAACGATCTGAACTCCAGCACCGGCGTTTCGGACACGGCCCGCCAGCTGCTGCAAGGCGACTACAAGAAAAAGAAATGACCTGCGGGGCGACGTGGCCTGCGAAAATGCAACCGGCCCGCGGCTTGGCGCCGCGGGCCGCTGTGCAGGTTATGAGGCGTGTTCACTTCTGCCGGCTGACCAGAGTCATCGTCCGCGCCTGCCCGTCCAGCACGTCCATGCGCTCGTGGAACACGGGCCGGCCGCTGTCGTCTTGCACGTACACGAGCCAGCCGCCGGAAGACAACGTCGTATGGAAGCGACCGTCGCCGTCCGCCGTCACGGCCTGCTGGGCGCCTTGTCGATCAGCGCTCACGAACAGCAAGCGGGCGCCGGAATGTGGCGTGCTGTCGGCGGCCTTGACCACCTGGCCGTCCACGTTCGGGTTCGTCGTGGAAGCGACGTGATCCAAGGGGGCCTTAGGCGGCGGGGGCGTCTGAGCCGGGGCCGGCGTCATCGGCTGCGGCGAGCCGAGCTTCGGCTGGCGAGCGCTTTCGTCGAACGCCTTCGGCATCCGGGCGCCGGGGTTCGGCGACAGGTCGCTGCGCTTCTCGCTGGTCTGGGAACCGCCGGCGTCACCCACCGGCGGCAGCGTGGTGCTGTCGTTGACCGGCGGCGGCGTCGTAACGGGGGGCGGCGTCGTGACCGGCGGCGGAGAGGCCGTGGCGCCTGGCGGCAGGGTCAGCACCGGCGCGCCCACCGTCGTCTGACAGCAGGTTGTCACCGGCTCGTAGTAGAACGCTTGCTGATACTGCGTGACCGGCTGGTAGTAGCAACGCTGCAAGTAACTGGTCACCGGGCAGCACCGCGATTTGAGGCAGTAGCTCGTCACCGGCGTCGCCACCTGCTGGGTCTGGCAGGTGCAGGGGTCGTAGTAGCAGCTGTAGCGATAGCTCGTCACCGGCTCGTAATAGTAGCTGGTTTTGTAAGTGGTGACCGGCTCGTAGTAGCTGCGCTGCTGGTAGGTCGTGACCGGCTGGTAGTAGCAGCGCTGGACGTAGCGCGTGGTGCATTGCGGCTGGCAGGGTTGGGCGCAGGGCGCAGGCGGCGGGTAATTGGCCGTCGTCTCGTGCTTGCAGCCCCAGCAGCACGCCTCGAATACGTTGTTCCACGCCGCCTGCGTGGATCCGGCCGTCGCGGCGACGACGGCAAGCGCGCAGCCCCACATGGAGGCCCGGAAGGGTCGCATGGCTCTTCTCCTCTCTGTCTCGAATTCCAGGATCGCCCTGCATCGCCCCGCCCTCGGCCCGCTGGGGACAAAGGACGAAACGACGCCCGGACCCTCTCGCTCGCTCGGCGCTCCAGACGCCTATCGAGGTCCACACTTTAACCTTAATGGCCGGTTTTTCGCTTACAAGAGCGGCGGGGCCCTTCCCGTCGGGAATTCCTGCCCGCAGCTGGTAAAGTTGACAGGTCCGGCAAAGTTGTCACCCTAATCGCCGCAATGGAAGTTGACAACAGCGCTCCTCAGGTCGCGCCGAGGCTTCGCTTTTGCAGGGACGCAGCTGACGCGCCGACCTGACCGCGCCCGCGTCCTCTGCCGGTGCATTACGGCATGAATCCGTGGATTTTCCTGAAGGCGCAACGGCGCCGCAGGGCATCGGCGTGGATACTTTCGCTAGGCGCGATGGCGCGCACATGCCCCAATGCGCTGCCGTGGTTGCTCGGAGCAAGGGTTCATGCCCAACGATGCCAAACTCGGTCTGGTCGTCGGCGTGGGCGTGGTCATCGCCGCGGCCGTGCTGTTCTTCCACAAGGATGCGCCCACCGCGTCGCCGGCCGGCGATGCGGCGCCGGCCGGGATCGTCCGGCCCATTCCCCCCGCACTGCCCACGGAACCGCCGCCCTCCGCAGCCGTCCGCCGGACTGCACGCACCATGGACCCGGCAGGGCCAGATCAGAATCCCTAGGTCCATTCGGACGCGGCAGGGCCGCTGTTCCGTCCGCCGTGTAGAATGCCTCCCGGGCATCGCCCTTTCACCGAAGCGCGCGGGAGGTTCGCTTCATGCATGGCAGCCGGCAGCAGACCACGATGACTGCAAAACGACGCAAATCAACCAAAAAACGCAAACCGACCAAGCTGTCCCGCCTGCACAAGCCGGAAGGGATGTCGCTGGAAGACTGGCAGGTCGAATTGCGGCGGCAATTCGGCCGCGAGCAGCACTATCGCATCAAAAACATCGGGGACCACCCTCTTTTCTCCGAATTCGAGGTCGTCAATCCAGAGAGCCGCAACGCCTATCGCGTCCGCATCCGCGGTCTTCGCGTCGGCGACAATTACTGTTCGTGCCCCGATTTCGCCACCAACACGCTGGGCACCTGCAAGCACATCGAATTCACCTTGGCGACGCTGGAGCGGAAGCGCGGCGCCCCGACGGCCCTGCGTGAAGGCTTTCAGCCGCCCTACAGCGAGGTCTTCCTGCAATACGGCGCCCAACGGGAAGTGCGATTCCGCGCCGGCGCCGACTGCCCTGCCGAACTGCTGGCGAAGGCGGACCGCTACTTCGAATCGGACGGCGTGCTGAAGGCGAACGCCTCCACCCATTTCGAAACCTTCCTTGCGGAGGCGGGACGGTTGGAGCACGACCTGCGTTGCCGCGACGACGCGCTGGCGTTCCTGGCCGAGCTGCGCGACGCCGAGCGCCGGCGCGCACAAACGGCTGAAGCGTTTCCGCGCGGCGCCGCCAGCGCCGCTTTCAAGGACCTGCTTAAGGTCAATCTCTACGACTACCAGTGCGAAGGCGCCCTGTTCGCCGCGCAGACCGGCCGCTGCCTGATCGGCGACGAAATGGGTCTCGGCAAGACCATCCAGGCCCTCGCGGCCGCCGAGATCATGGCCCGCCTCTTCGGCGTCGAGCGCGTCCTCATCGTCTGCCCCACCTCGCTCAAGCAGCAGTGGCAGCGCGAAATCGAGCGATTCACCGATCGATCGGTTCAGGTGATAGGCGGTCTGCGGCCCCGCCGGGCGGCCCAATTCCCGTTGGAATCGTTCTATAAAATCCTCAATTACGATACGGTATATGCCGATCTCGACTTGATCGCGGCCTGGTCGCCCGACCTCGTCATTCTCGACGAGGCCCAGCGCATCAAGAATTGGAGCACGCGCACCGCCCGCAGCGTCAAGAAGATCGCCGCCCCCTACGCCGTGGTGCTGACCGGCACGCCGCTGGAGAACCGCCTGGAAGAGCTGATCTCCATCGTCCAGTTTGTGGACCGCTATCGTCTGGGACCGACGTTTCGGCTGCTGCACGACCACCAGGTGCGCGACCCGGTCGGCAAGGTGGTCGGCTACACCGGACTGGATCGCATCGGCCAAACCCTGGCGCCGATCTTGGTGCGACGGCGCAAGGACGAAGTGCTCGATCAGCTGCCTGAGCGGATCGATAACAATGTCTTCGTGCCGATGCTGGATCTGCAAAGGAAATATCACACGGAGAACATGGAAATCGTCGCCCGCATCGTGCAAAAGTGGCGGCGCTACCGGTTCCTGTCGGAAGCCGACCAGCGGCGCCTGATGATCGCCCTACAGTTCATGCGCATGGCCTGTGACAGCAGCTACCTGGTGGACCATGAGAGCGACCAGGGCAAGAAGCCGGACGAGGCGGTTGAGTTGCTGGACGAGCTGTTCGAGCGGCCCGGCACCAAGGCGGTGGTGTTCAGCCAGTGGCTCGGTATGCACGAACTGCTGCGGCGGCGGCTCAAGGGCCGGGCGTGGGACCATGTCTTGTTCCACGGCGGCGTTCCTGGGCCGAAGCGCAAGGACCTGGTGGATCGCTTCCGCGACGATCCGAAATGCCGGGCGTTCCTGGCCACCGACGCCGGCGGTGTGGGGCTGAACCTGCAGCACGCCTCGATCGTGCTGAATATGGACCTGCCGTGGAACCCGGCCGTGTTGGAACAGCGGATCGGCCGGGTCCATCGGCTCGGCCAGCGGCAGCCGGTTCGCGTGGTCAACTTCGTGGCCCAGGGCACGATCGAAGAAGGGATGCTCTCGGTCTTGCGCTTCAAAAAATCATTGTTCGCCGGTGTGCTGGACGGCGGCGAAACCGAGGTGTTCCTGGGCGGCAGCCGGCTCAACAAGTTCATGGAGACGGTGGAATCGGCGACGAAAGCGATCCCCGAGCCGATGGCCCAAGACGCAGCCGAGCCGCCGGAGCGCGGCGCCGAGTCGGCGGCGTCGATTCCCGGAGTCGAGACGGACGGCGACGAGGCGCCGGCGGCGCCGGCTGTTACGGCGGCAGCCGATCCCTGGTCGGGCTTGTTGCAGGCGGGCATGGCGCTGCTGCAGCAGTTCGCCCAAACGGCGCGGCCCAACGCCGGGGGCGGATTGGTTGGATCGCTGGTGCAGCGCGATGAGCGGACAGGCGAATCGTATTTGCGGATACCAGCGCCGAAGCCCGAGGTGTTGGATCAAGCGCTGCAGGCGTTTCAAACGCTATTGCAGACCTTGCGGAAGTGACGCCGGCGTTGCGAGCCGATCGCTACGTTGAATCGCCAAAATAATCGGTCTTTTTTGCGAACCATCTGCTGGGTCGTGCGTCTATCCCTGTGCAGCCCGCGACGAGCGGGTGCGAACGAACAACGGAGCACCGACGAGAGGGCCATGAAGGAAACGGCTTGTGAATATCTGGTTGAGGCGCTATCGGCCGGGCGTCCGGCTGACGTGTGGGCGAACGGCCTTCCCGCCCTTCCTCTGCGCTTGTGACGCCGAGCTGCTTCCCTGAGAAGAGGCTTGCAAGGCCGGGCGTCACGAGCAGGACGCCTGGCCTTTTTTATTGGGTTGGTAGCTGAGACGGTCGCAAGCGGCGGCCTGAAAAGCCGCAGACGGGGGTTCAACTCCCTCCCGACCCACTGCATACGGCTCGTTCGTCTAGGGGCGAGGACGCCGGGTTTTCAACCCGAGAACAGGGGTTCGATTCCCCTACGGGCTGCTGGATTCGGGTGGCACGACGGAGGCGATGCGATGTTGACCCGACGATACAAACGCCGCGACCCGCTTACGACGGGGTCGTGGTGTAACGGGAACATCCCAGACTTTTAATCTGCGAGATCAGGGTTCAAGTCCCTGCGGCCCTATTGCGTATCGACCGATGGGTTCAAGGTGTTAGCGGCAGCATTTCCGGCTCTTACCCGGATGGTGAGGGTTCAAGTCCCTCTGAACTCACTGGACGGCGGCGGATCTTTGACAAAACGGCGATTTCAAGGTGCGCCCATGATGTAGCGGCAGCCTGCCGCCTTGCCATGGCGGACGCGCCGGTTCAAATCCGGCTGGGCGCTCTGAGACAATCGGGATGTGGTGTAGCGGTCAACATACGTGCGTGGGGCGCACGGGAACCCTGGTTCGATTCCAGGCATCCCGACTCAAAAAATCCTGTCACGTCCGGCGGCTGGCGCCGTAAAGGAAGTGACGGGGCGGCATCGAGATGTGGGGTAGTTGGAGTGCCCGCCTGCGTCGGAAGCAGGAGAACGCTGGTTCAAGTCCAGCCATCTCGACTGTACATCGCCGCTCCGGGCTGACCGCCCACGGCCCGGCGCGGCGGACGAGAACGAAACGGCTCGGTAGGCAATGGGACGACCATCGGGACTCAGACTCCCGAATGCTGTGGGTTCGACTCCCACCTGAGCCACTGCGAGGTTCGGCCTGGAAGCTCAAACAGTCGAGCAGCCGGTTGTCAACCGGAAGGGTGCGGGTGCGAGTCCCGTGCGGGCCGCTCAGACGGGTCCGTGGTGTTCAACGGCAGCATGTCCCGGTCCAAACGGGAGGGTCAGGGTTCAAATCCTTGCGGACTTGCTTGATGCACGGCGCGGTACGCAAACTCGGCAAAGCGGCCAGGCTCAAACCCCGGCGACTCTGTGGGTTCGACTCCCACCCGCGTCACAATTGGGCTGTGTTCCCCGTGGCCGTCTGTAAAACGGCCGTCGTAAAAGAAGCGGGGAGGACGACGAGAGGCTCGATTCCTCCGCGGCCCACTGGCGGATGAACGGTCCGTTCGGCTTTCGGCGAGGCCGCCGCGCTCTCAACGCGGCCAGAGGGGTTCGACTCCCCTACGGACTATTGCGGCCGAGTGGCGGAATCAGCAGACGCGCGGGCCTCAGAAGCTCGTGCCTTCGGGCGTGGGAGTGCGAGTCTCCCCTTGGCCACTGGATTTTTGCGGAGTGGACTGGAGTCTGGTTTCCAGCGCGGTCTCATAAGCCGCACGACGTCGGTTCAAATCCGACCTCCGCAACTGCAGGAATCAGTTGTAGGGTGGGTCGAGTCTT
>DATKHW010000365.1:0-6468 GCA_035546275.1 Gemmataceae bacterium | reverse complement strand
GCTCCTGGGGACTGGGCAGATGCTTACCGCCGTGCGCCAGCGCTTCCGATTCCTGCTGCAGGAGCCCAAGCTCTTGCAGGTGGTGAGGCGACAGACTGACCAGGTGGCTCTGCCGGGCGACGGCGATCTGTAAGGTCTGGCGAATCCACCAGGTGGCGTAGGTGGCCAGGCGGGTGCCGTGGCTCACGTCGAAACGGTCGATGGCCTGCATCAGGCCGCAAACTGCTTCCTGCAGCAGGTCGGCGTAGCTGAGCGCGTGATGACGAAACCGCTTGGCCACGTGGGCGGCGAGACGGATGTTGGCCGACGCCAGACGATGCTTCAGGTGAATGTAGCGGTCGTGCAGCCGGCGGATGGCTGGGACGGTGCGGGCCTCATCCTCGTCGTGTTCGCGGATGAACTGCGCCATGGGCCACGGTTCCAGCGGCGGCCGATGCTGCCGGAGGCGCGGGAAATTGCGGATCAGAACGCGCACCAATTCGCTTTTCGTCTCCCAGAAATCCGCTAGGAGCTCCCTCTCCTCTTCCGGCGTCAACAGGTCGGAGGAAAAAATCGTGGTCGGGGCCGCCGCCGGCCCGTCCTCAACCTCCAATGGCCGCTTTCGACGCTTGGTCTTCATGTCGTCGTTCCCCAGGTTGGGTCCACTCCCGGCGCGATGGTCCGGGAGAGTTGTCGTTGGACCGCCGTCCTGGCGCCGTTGCGGTGGGGACGAGGCGAGTCGGTTGCCGTCCCATCGCTGCGCATCCGGCCGGCGGCCGGGTCGGCCCCAGACAACAAAAAAACGCCGAAGCCCGCCGGACCAATCGCGGGAAATGGTCGTCGTTGGAACCATTTCCCGGCCAGTACGGCACGGTTCCGTTCGGCGTTCGGGGCCGACTCCCTACGTCATGCGTCGTGAGGCACGGCCTAACCGGTGGGCGGGCGATCGTCCATGAGAGGGGCGTCCTATCGCCCATGCCTTGCACGCCGGCCCATTGTAAAGGCCGGGATACGCCATATCAAGAGTTATTATCGAAAAGTTGCGATTGACTTTTTTTGCCGCTCTTTCGGCGAATGCAGGCAATTCTTGCCGCAGCGGCAGACGCAGTGGCGCGCCGGATTGCTCAGACGCACCCCTGCGATGCCGCTCCATTTATCATTCGTACTCGTAACCCACGTAGAACGTGATTCGCCCATCCGGCAGCTTGCGGATGTTCGTGATGTTCACCGGCAGGCCGCCGCCTAGCTCCGATTTGCTGTTGGGCGTCGTGTACGGCGTGAAGGCGTTGTTGGCCTGGGTTGGGTACGGCACCATGTCCAGGTACGCCCCCGGACCGGCCGGGCCGCCGATGCCGTGCGACTCCTCGATGTACGGGTGATTGCTCACGACGCGCCAGATCAGCAAGCCCTCGCCGGGCAGGTCGCTGTCAAAGCCCTTCTTGCGGCGATTCTCCAGCAGGAAATACTCGCTGCCGTCAGGCCGCAGCAGCACCTTGAAGCACTCCTTGGCCGAATCCTCCACCGGCGACAGGATCAGCTTCTGCTTCGTCGTCGGGTCGATGACGGCCGGCTTGATCCAGCCGAGCTGCTCCTTGCACCAGGCGCTGAACTGCTGCGGCCGGCCGTTCGGCAACTGCTCCGACATCGTGCACCACTTGCCGATGCCTTCCGAGCCGGGGTTCTCCGGCCGGGCATAGAGATCGGGGAGGCCGAGCATGTGACCGAATTCGTGGCAGGGCGTGCTGATGTCCGCCATGCGCTCGCCGCTCATCTCAGGGCAAATGAAGTAGTTCCAGCGTTTGCCCTTGTAAGCAAAATTGGCCTTGTGCGGCCAATAGATGCCGCCGCGGGTGGTCTGCACGCGACCGCCTGCATACATGAAAAAGACCCCGTCGAATTCGTTCAAGGCGTCTTTGCCCTCGCGCTCGTACAGCTTGTCCAGCGCTTCCGTATACAGTTGGCTCTGCCCAGTTCCGGTTCCCTCGGAATAGTCCAACCGCTTCTTGCTCACCTGCACCCAGTCGAAGACCTTGCCTTGCACATCGAGCTGGTTGTACGACTGCTCCTGGTAGAAATCGCGCAGGCTGCCATAGACCTTTTGGCCGGTGCAGCACTTGTCGTTGTAGGTCTTGCAGCTGAAAAGCGCCTCTTGCCAATCTTTAATTGCAACCTTGTCGCTGTGCTTGGCGTCGGAGTATTCGACGGGGACTACGGCCAGATGGTACACGTCCTTCTTCCAGTAATTGGACCGATCGTCCCAGCGGAATCCGCCGCCGAACCCGCCGCCGCCGGCCGAGCCGAGCTTGACCTTCAGCTCCACGTCCTTGCCCTCCCGGCGGCAAAGCAGCGTGACCATGTCGCCGGGCTTGTGCGACGACATGGTGTCGCCCAGCTTGTTTGGGTCGGTGAACGGCGCGCCGTCGAACTTGGCCAGGATGTCGCCGACCTTGACGCCGGCGGCCTCTGCGGGCGATCCGGACACCACTTCCTCCACGGCGGCGCCGTCCTTCGCTTCGCCCAGCCGCAGACCGATGAAGGCGCGCTCCCCCGGCGCCGCAAGCTTCATAGGCCGGCTCGGCGCGCCGATCGTCGCGGTCAGCTCCATCTGCTTGTCCTTGCGCATAATGGAGATCGGCAATTTGTCCCCCGGCAATTTGGAAAGCACCAGCGCCCTAAGCGCGTCAGGCGACCCGATCTTGCCGCCCCCCATCGTCGTGATGACGTCGCCGTTTTGCAGGTCGGCCTGGGCCGCGGGCGAATCCGGCTGCACGTCGGCAACGACGACGGCGCCATTCGCAGCGGCCTCGACTTGGACGCCGAGAAAACCCGGCTCGCCTTGGGCCGACGGGGCGGCCAGGCTGATCCGCGTGGTGGCCGCCGTTTCAACAGTCTTGAAGTCGGCGAGGTTGGGCGCATCGGATTTCTTCTCCGGCTTCGCCGGCGCCTCGGAGACAGGCTTGTCGGCGGCCGGTTTGTCGGCCGGCTTGTCGCCGGGCTTGGCAGGCGGGTCGGCCAGCAAAAGGCCGCCGCCCAGGGCCAGGACGCACAGACCCAGGAGGAAACGGGGCAGCACGCGGGGCATTGGTATGGCTCCTTGAAAGATACACAGGTTGAAGTACGGGAGGTAAAGTCACCTATTCCGCCGCATCGACGCGCACGGGTTTGGTCAGCGCCCGGTCGCCGACAGTTATCGTCGCCGAGTAATCGCCCGGCTCTACGGGCTGCGCCTTGGCGTCGCCCGGCTTAAGATTCCAGATCACGGTATTGAGGCCGGCGTTCCTCGGCCCCGTCAGCGTCGCCACGACTTTGCCGGAGGCGTCGCGGATCATAATTGTCGGCGCCTCCTTCGCCGCCTCCTTGAGGTAATACGCCACGACCACACCGTAGGGAGGATTGGGCGCGACGTATCCCGTCGGCTTTTCGCCATCCCGCATCTTGAATTCGGTCGCCGGCCGGACGTCGAACAGGTGCAGTGCATACGCCAGCACCTTGGGCGTCGCCTCTTCCAGCGGCCCAATGCCCATGACGTAGATGCTGCGGCCGTGCGTGCCAATCACCAGGTCGCGGTCGCGCGGATGAATGACCAGGTCGTTGACCCGCACTCCGGGCGGCAGTCCGTTGGTCAGCCGCGACCAGTGCTTGCCGCCGTCCAGCGTGGCGAACAGGCCGAACTCCGTCCCGGCGAAAAGAAGATCGGCGTTCCGCGACGACTGGCGGACGACATGGACCGGGCCGTCTGCGGGCAGATCGCCGATTAGAAGCGTCCAGGTCTCGCCGTAGTCGGTCGTCTTGAAGATATAGGGCCGCACGTCGTCGTTGCGGTGGCGGTCGATGGTAACGAAAGCGGCGCCCTCGGCGAACGGCGAGCACTCCACGTTGGTTATCCAACGGTAGCCCCACGCCTGCGCTCCCCATCCCGGCGGCGAAGGGCTGGGTGGGGCGATCTTGTCCGACAGGTCCTTCCACGTTTTGCCGCCGTCGCGGCTGATTTGCAGATTGCCGTCGTCGGTCCCGACCCACAGCAGGCCGGCCTTGAGCGGCGACTCGGCGATGGCCGTGATGGTATGGCCGGCGTCGGGGCTGGGACCGGGCTTGCCGCGCGTCAGGTCGGGGCTGATCGGCGTCCAGTCGTCGCCCCGGTTCTTCGATTGAAACAGGAGGTTGCCGCCGTAATAGATCATATTATGATCGTGCGGCGACAGCAGCATCGGGGCGTCCCAGTTGAAGCGGTACGCCGGAGCATCCTTGGGCGGCGTCGGGCGGATGCGCTTGGGACGGCCGTTGGCGGTCAGATCCACGCGGGTCGGATTGCCATATTGCGATTCGACGTAAACGGTGTTTGCATCCGCCGGGTCGGCCTGGGCGCGGAAGCCGTCGCCGCCGGACAAGTTGCGCCAGTCGCGCGTGCCCACTCCGTCCGCGCGGTCGGTGGCGCTGACGCCGCCCCAGCTGCCGTTGTCCTGCAAGCCGCCGTAGACGTGGTAGGGCCGGCGCATGTCCACCGCCACGCCGTAGAACTGGCCCAGCGGCATGCCGCGGACGGCGGTCCATGTCTTCGCCCGGTCCTTGGACGCCCACAAACCGCCGTCGTTGCCGAGAACAAGGTGATCGGAGTTCTTCGGGTCGATCCACAGGGCGTGCTGGTCGGAGTGCGGACCGCGGGGCTGGAGCATCGGCGGGAAGGTCTTGCCGCCGTCGTCGGAAACGTAAACGGGCAACCCGAGAACATAAACGCGCTGGTCGTCGCTCGGATCGACGCGGATCTGGCCGAAGTAGAATGGCCGGGGGCAAAGGTCGTTGAGCTTGGTCCACGTCTTGCCCTTGTCCTCGGAGCGGAAGACGCCGCCGTTGGCGACGTCCTGGCTTTCCTTGGACGGTTGGCCGCGGACGGTCACGTCCGTCTTGTCGGTTTGCACGACGGCATAGACGATCCGCGGATCCTTGCGGTATACGCTCAGCCCGCACCGGCCGAAGGGGCCGTCGGGCAGGCCGGCCGTCATCTTGTTCCATGTCTTTCCGCCGTCTTCGGATTTGAATAATCCGGTGTGCGGCCCCGTTTGCACGATGGGGTTGCCGCCGGCGAAAGCGTCGCGACGCTCACAGCAGGAGGCGGCGTAAAGGATGTTCGGGTCGGAGGGGTCGATGGCCAGATCGATGAAGCCCGTGTCGTCGTCAAGGAACTTTACCTGCTCCCAGCTGGCGCCGCCGTCGATTGTGCGGTACAGACCGCGCTCTTTGCTTGGTCCCCAGAAACGCCCCGCCACGGCGACGAAGACAATGTCGGGTTTCGTCGGATGAACTACGATGCGGCCGATTTGACGGCTCTCTTTCAGTCCCATGTTCTTCCACGTCTTGCCGCCGTCGGTCGATTTGCAGACGCCGTCGCCCCAGGAAGCGCTGTTGCGAGCGTTGGCTTCGCCCGTGCCGACCCAAACCACATTCGGATCGGACGGAGCGACGGCGACGGCGCCGAGCGAGAGCGTGTCCTGCTGGTCGAAAACGGCCGCCCAGGAGTCGCCGCCGTCCGTGGTCTTCCACAATCCACCCGTAGCGGCGGCGACGTACCAGACATCGGGCTGGCCTTCTGGAACGGCGATATCCACGATGCGGCCGCCCATGTTAGCGGGGCCGATCGGCCGAGCCGCAAGGGCGTCGAGGAGCGACGGTTGAGCCGCGGCGGAGGCGGCCAGGCCGAACAGCAACAGAACGGCGATCGGCCACGACGGCCGGCGAAGGCGGGAGGTCGTGCGGTTCATGCGGGTCTCACGAGTCGGGGGCGCCGCCGAGCGCGAGTCGGCGGCGTCTTATAGTGCATCACGCCGGGGGCGGCGTGTCCACAAGATTTTCTGACGGGAAGAACCCCGGCCAGGCGCAGAGGTTTCGAGGAACAGCTGGGCGCCGAAGGGATTTCGCTTGGTCGCCGGGCGCCATCGCTGTCGCCGACCGGCCAAGCTGCCTGATCCTGTGCTATGGTTCATCAGGCCGACCGGTCCCCTTCACGCCGGTCCGTTGCGCCGATTGCTTTTCCATCGCCGGGTTGTCCCTCCCCCGGCGCCTTGCTGGAGCAAGACATGCGCGGTCCGCACATTCGTCGAAACCTCCTGGCCGCCGCCCTTCTGGCAGCGGCGACTCTGGTCGGGACGGTCCGGCCGGCCGCCGCCGATGCGGGCGACGAAGCGAACAAGCTGCTGGATACCGTCCGGGCCGCCGCGGCGGACGGACGACAGAAAGCAAGCCACGCCCTAGGCTTCACCCCCGGCAAGGAGGATTTCACTGACAGCCCCTCCCAACCAGGTTTCCTCGTCGGCTTCGATTTGGGCCTAGGCAAGAACGGCGACGGCGAAAACATCTTCGGCCTGCGCGCCGTCTTCTGGACTCCCGGCGGCGACGAGGTGGGCAAGGATCACGGCCTATGGCGCGACAAAATCATCTCAAAGAAGCAGACGATCAAGAGCCGGGTGCAGCGCGTGGTCCACGTCCGGGCTGCCG
>DATKHW010000364.1:0-2521 GCA_035546275.1 Gemmataceae bacterium | reverse complement strand
ATTCGTAATCAACGTGCCAGCCATCCGCCTCCAGAACCACGGTGGCGCGATAGCCGGACAGGTCGCGATAGGCCTTTTCCGCTTCCAGGCGCGCGATGCGCAGAGCTTCGTCGGAGGCGATTGCCGTCGTCCCCGGTGGATTGGTGACGTTGATGGTCGTCATGGTTTGCGTCGATCCTTTCTTGGCGGCTCGCGCGGGCCATCACGGCGGATAACCCGGGCCGCCGGTCAAACCGCCGCGCCTCGCCGCCGGCCCGGAAAAATGGATGCCGTCCTCCGCGCGGATCAAATCCGGAACTCCGTGCAACGCGTCGATGCGGAGGTCCGCTACGCTTGGGCCCGTCTCCCATTCACTCGCCGGATTCGGGTGCGTATGAAACTTACCGACGACAACCGCGCCCGCAACGATCGGCGGCATGGTCAGGTCAATACCCGCCGTGGCGCCGCTTGCCGCCCGCCGAGTGGACAGCGCTCCGCTGACGACATCGATGTAAATCCATCCCCCCTCTTCGTGGCGGCGAACCGGATCGCTGGGCAGGGAGTCCAGCCAGGCTTGCTCAAGCGCTTGCCGCACACCGGCATCCTGAACCAGTTCCGCCGCGGTCGGCGGCCGCGTCGGCGGCATTACTTGACCCTCCGTGTCCCTCAGTCAAACAACCTCTTCTGCTCCCCCTCCCCGTTCTTCTCGTCCCCGTTGCGTTCCGCCGTCTTCTCCCTCGGCTTCTCGCGCCCCTCCACCTGATCCCAGTCCACCAGCTCGATCGGCGGCGGCACGACGCGAACGAAGCTCGTCCGTTTCACCGCCTCGAAACCCTTGCCGGCGCGGCCGGACATCTCACGGCTGCCGTGGAACTCCATCACCTTGCCGCCGCTCGTCTCCATCACCAGGGCGTCCGTCTGATTGCGCACCAGGGCGGCGCCCAGACACACGTCGTCTTTGCCCAGCTTGATGCCGATGACGCCCTTGCCCACGCCGGAGAGGATGTTGATCTCCTCTAGCGGGAAGTGCAGCACATGTCCGTTGGCGGACGCCAAAAAGATGCTCCGGTGCTCCGGCTTAACCAGGGTCGCCGTCACGACCTTGTCGCCTTCTTCCAGACGGACATAGCGCCGGCCGACCTTGGTGGACGCCGTGCGGAACGGCGCCAGCGGCGTCCGCAGCGTGTAGCCGTGCGCTGTCACGACCAGGAGATACGGCCCCGCCGGCTCGCCGTCGGACGACCCCTCACCCCCGGCCCCTCTCCCCGGAGTACCGGGGAGAGGGGAGAGAGTTGGCGGCGTGAACCGCTCGTCCGTCGTGGCCATCGCGACGACCTTCACCTTGTCCGCCAGGCGGAAGTGTTTAGCGATCGGTTCGCCGTAGCCGGAGCTGGCCGGCGTCTCGTTCACGCGCATCGTGTAGGCTGTGCCGTCGTCGGCGAAGAAGATCACGTGGTCCAGCGTGCTGGCCGGGACCACCGCGATCACCTCGTCGCCTTCCCGTACCCGCGTCCCCTCCACCGACGCAAGCCGACCGACGCGCTTCACCCAGCCGTCGCGCGTCAGCACCACGTTGGTGTTCTCGCGGACGATGTACGCCTCCGGGTCGAACTCGACGGCGTCCTCCGACGAACCCATCTTCGTCCGCCGACGGTCGCCGTGCTGGGCGCCCACCTCCGTCAGCTCCGTCTTCACCACGCCCCACAGCTTCTTTTCCGACGCCAGTATCGTCTCGATCCGCTTCGCCTCCGCCTGCTTTTCCTTCAGCTCGTCCAGGATTTTCTGGATCTCCATTTGCGCGATCTTGTACAGCTGCGCGTCCAGCACCGCAGTCGCCTGCTCCTCGTCGAGGCCGAAGGCCTTTTGCAGCTTCTCCGAGGCGTCGGCCTTGCCGGCGCTTTCGCGGATCATCTTGATCGCTTTATCCAGCGCGTTGAAAATGATGCGGAAGCCGTCCAGGATGTGGATGCGGCGCCGCAGCTGCTCCAGCTCGAACTCGAACCGCCGCCGCACCGTCGCCAGGCGGAAGTCGAGGAAGTAGCGCAGCATCTCCTGCAGGCTCAGCCGGCGGGCCTGCGGCGTCCGCTCCTTGCCGTCCTCGTCGCAGACTGGAACCAGGCACGTCAAGTTGACGGGGAAGCTCTCCTGCAAGGCCGTGTGCTTGTACAGGTAGGCCATCACCAGGTTCGGGTCGGTCCCCGGCTTGATCTCCAAGACGGTGCGGATGCCCTCCTTCTCGTTCATCTCGTTGGTGACGTTCAGCAGCTGCGGCAGCTTGCGCTCGTTGATGAGGACGCCGATGTCGGATTCCAGCTTGCCCTTGTCCACGCCGTAAGGGATCGACGTGACCACGATCTGCTGCCGCTTGCCTGAGTCCTCCAGCTTCCACTCGCCCTGCACCTTGATGCTGCCAGTGCCCTCCTCGTAAATGCGCCGCAGCGCCGTGCGCTCGGTGACGACCTTGCCGCCCAGCGGAAAGTCCGGTCCCTTGACGCGGTCCAGGAGCTGCGCGGTGCTGGCGCCCGGCTCTTCAATGAGCAGG
>DATKHW010000363.1:0-15202 GCA_035546275.1 Gemmataceae bacterium | reverse complement strand
CCCCACGGCCGTGGGCGTTCGCTGCGTGATTTCGATTTGACGACCCGGCTGTTCGCTTACCCGTGCAATTACCTGATCTATTCCGACGCCTTCGACGCCCTGCCCGACGCGGCGCGGGACTACGTGATGCAGCGCCTGTGGGACGTGCTGAGCGGCAAGGACCAGAGCAAGGAGTTCGCGCACCTGTCGGCCGCCGATCGGACCGCGATCCGAGACATCCTGCTGGCCACGAAAAAGAACCTGCCGGCCTGCTGGAAAGCGGCGGCCGGGAGGACGTAACGGCCAGGAGCGCATGATCCTTCTCCGGACCGGCCGACTCGACGCCTCAATCCCGTCCGTTCCGCGGCGATGACAATTCGGCGTGGCGGAAGCAGCCGACCAGGTGGTCGTTGACCATGCCGACGGCCTGCATGAAAGCGTAGCAGATCGTGCTGCCGACGAACTTGAAGCCGCGCTGTTTCAGGTCCTTGCTCAGGGCGTCCGACTCGGTCGTCCGCGCCGGCACGTCTGTGCGGGACTTCCAGGCGTTCTGCCTCGGCCGGCCGCCGACGAAATCCCAGACATAGCGGTCGAACGCCCCGAATTCCTTCTGCACCGCCAGGAACGCCCGCGCGTTGACGACGGCGGACTCGACCTTGAGCCGATTGCGGACGATCCCCGGATCGGCCAGCAAGGCGAGCCGTTTCTTCTCCGAATAGCGGGCGACGACGGCCGGGTCGAAGTGATCGAAAGCCGCTCGGTAGGCGTCCCGCTTCTTGAGAATGGTTTCCCAGCTCAGACCGGCTTGCGCTCCTTCCAGGATCAGAAACTCGAACAGCCGGCGGTCGTCGTGGACCGGCACGCCCCATTCGGCGTCGTGGTACTGCACGTTCGGCTCGGCCGCGGCCCACGGACAGCGCTGCATCTCAACCACCGACAGGATTGCCAAGCTGGCCGCCAGGTCCGCGACCTCTCGTTCGATCAGGGCCAAGGCCCCGGGAGCGTCGTCCACGTCCCAGTATTCTACTTTGTCGATCCAGCTAGGAAATCGCTCTTGCAGCAGCGGCCGGTGCTCCGTCTCCTGGAGCGCGATGATACGGTTCGCTCGGGCGAAATCGTCGGCTGTCGCCGGCAGGGGGGAGCGGGCCGCGTCCTCGGCGGCGCCAAGGGAAAGAGCTTCGAGCGCTCGAATGGCCGAGACGGCCATCGGGCCGACATTGTGGACGCCGCGTTCCAGTGCGAGGCCGCGGGACGACGCCCGCCAGGCCAGGCCCTTCTTGCCGGCCAGGGCGTTGAAGAGAATTTCCGCGAATCGGCTGCGGTAATAGTTGCCGGTGCAGAGGAACAGGATAGCCTGGTGAGATCGTTGCGGCATCGTACTGGACGCGTTCCGTTTCGGTCCTCAAGCGGACCATTCGCCCAGCGTCGATTTTACGGAGGCGCGGCGCCAACCGCCGCTCCAGACGCTGGACCAACGAACAAAACGCGGGGCTTCCCTCATCCGCCCGAATAGCAAACCTGCCTTTGGGACCGATTCTTACTCGCCCCCAATGTGCTCGCCCTTCTCGGCCACCGAGCGCTTCATGAACAGCACCAGGACGACGAGCGCCGCCGCCACAACCGCCGTGACCCAGAAGACGTCGAAGTAGGCCAGCGAGGCGGCCTGCTGCAGGCGGAGATTCTCCAGCCCCTGCACGGCCATCTGCTGCGACGCGGCCGCGTCGCCGGTCTGCTGCGTCAAGTATGGCCTTGCCTGGTCCATGAAGTTCGTCACATGCGGGTTGAACGGGTGGAGGTGTTCTCCCAGCCGCGCGAGGTGGAACTGCTCGCGGCGCTCCTGAATCGTCGTGGCCAGCGACGTGCCGACGCTGCCGCCCTCGGTGCGGAGCAGGCTGGCCAGCCCGACCGCCGCCCCGCGCAGGTGGGGCGGGACGTACTTGTAGGCGGCGACGCTGATCGGGGCGAAGAGCAGCCCCAGGCCGAGGGTCAGCAGCATCCGCGGCCCGATCACCTGCCAGGGGCTGATTTGCAGGTTCATCTGCGACATCCACCAGCCGGCGGCGGCCATCACGACCAAGCCGGCGGCGACCATCCAGCGGGCGTCGGCCCCCCGGCCCATCAGGACGCCGACGGCCGCCATCGCGGCCAGCGACGAGACTCCCGACGGGGACATCACCAGCCCGGACCGCAGGGCGTCGCAGCCGAACAGCGACTGGAGCATCCCCGGCAACGCGATGCTGGCGCCGTACAGCGCGGCGAAGGAGAAGAACAGGATCACGCAGGACACGGACAGGTTGCGGTCCTTGAGCGCCCGGAAGTTGATGATCGGGTTTTTGCTCCGCATCTCCCAGAAGATCAGGAAGCCCAGCCCCAGCACGAACGCCAGGACGAGCGTCTGCACCCGCCCAAACGGGTCGCCCAGCCAGTCCCACTCCTGCCCCTTGCTCAGCATCACTTCCCAGCAGGACATGACCAGCGCCAGCACCCCCAGGCCGATGACGTCGAAGCGGACCGGCCGGCTCAGCAGCTCGGTCCGCTCCTTATTGATATAATCCGGATCCACGACGGCGAAGTAAGCCCCGGCCAGCGACAGCAGGCCGATCGGGACGTTGACGAGGAAGATCCAGCGCCAGTCGTAATCGACGCAGAGCCAACCGCCCAGCGTCGGCCCGACGATGGGCGCGATGATGGCGGCGACTCCGAACAGCGTCATGGCCGTGCCCTGCTTCTCGGGCGGGAAGCTGTCCATCAGGGCCCCCTGGCTGCACGGCTGGAGTCCGCCCCCGGCCAGCCCCTGGATCACCCGGAACAGGATCATCTGCCACAGGCTGGTGGACAGCCCGCACAGGGCCGACGCCAGGGTGAAGCCGGCGATCGACAGCAAGAAGTAGTTGCGCCGGCCGAGGTGGGCGGACAGCCAGCCGGTGATCGGCAGGATGATGGCGTTGGCGGCCAGGTAGCTGGTGATGACCCAGTCGGCGTCGGTCTGGGCGGCCGACAGGCCGCCGGCGATGTACCGCAGGGCCACGTTCGCCACCGTCGTGTCCAGGATCTCCATGAACGTGGGTACTACGACGATTATGGCGACGACCCACGGGTTGATCGCCCGCCGTCCGAGGGCGGCGGGGGCAAGCGTCACTGTACTCATGATCCATACCTCGGTTCAGGGTTTGGGCGTCGTCGCACGAGTCGGAAGGGCGGCTTATGGCAGCAGAACTTGCCCCGCGTTGGGCCCCGTCGGCGGTTCCTTGCAGTACACGTAGGGCGTGACCGACAGGCCGGTGAACAACGGCGCCTTGGCCGGGTCGTAATCCGTCAGCTCGATGCGCACCGGCAGCCGCTGCACGATCCTGACGTAGTTGCCCGTGGCGTTCTCCGGCGGCAGCAGGGAGAGAGTCTGGCCCGTCCCCATGGTGAAGCCGGCGATGCGGCCTTCGAACTCCTTGCGGCTGCCGTACATATCCACTTCGACGCGCACGCGCTGGCCGATGCGCAGGTCGGCCAGCTGCGTCTCCTTGAAGTTGGCGTCGATCCAGACCTCCGTAAGCGAGCGGACGGCCATCAGGCTTTGGCCGGCCTGCACGTCGTTGCCGGGGTTGACGTTGCGGCGGGTCACCACGCCGTCGATGCCGCTGACGATGTCGCAGTAGCGGAGGTTCAGCTCGGCCTGCTCCAGGTCGTGCTGCGCCTGCGCTAGCTCGGCCTTGGCCTGCAGCACCGCCGGGACGTTGGGAATCAGGTCGCGAAAGAGCTGATCGACGTCCCCGTCCCGGGCGCGAGCCTTGAATTTCTCAAGGATCTGCTTGGGCGTCGCGTCCGCGGCCTCAAGCGGCTGGCCGAGCTGGGTCATCGTCTGGGCCAGATCGCCCAGCGCCGAGCGGACCCCGGAAGCGGTCTGATCGAGGTCCGCCGGCACGTCGGTGGGGTCTTTGCCTTTGTCGGGATGGGGCGTCAGCCCGAGGGACGCCCGGCCCTGGTGGATTTCCTCTTTGGCCTGAGCCACGGCAGCCTCGGCGACGCGGTACTGCTGCTGGTGCTGTTCGTAGTCTTCGCGGCTGGCGGCCGACGCCGCGACCAGCTGCTGGGCGCGGGTGTACTCGGCCTTGGCCTCGTCGAGCGTGGCCTCGCGGGTCCGCAGGGCGGCCGCCAGGGCCCGCAACTGGGCGACCTGAGCGTTGACTTGCTCGGAGGCGAATTGCAGTTTCCAGCGCTGGCTGACCGCCTGGGCCTCCAGTCCACGGGCCTTGGCCTCGGCCGCGGTCAGGTCCGCCTGGGCCGACTGGACGGCGGCGCGCTTCAGCGCGACCTGCACCTGGTAGGGCTCCTTGTCGAGCTGGACGAGCACGTCCCCCTTCTTGACGCGGTCGTTGTCGTCCACCAGCACCTTGACCACCTGGCCGGACACGCGCGGCGCCACGTAGGTCACGTGGCCGTTGACGCAGGCGTCGTCCGTGCTGACGGTGTTGAGCGCCGTATCGACCAAGGGGACGACGAAATATCCCGCGACCGCCAGGCCGGCCGCGGCCGCCGCCAGCAGCGCCCACTTCCGCCGGCGGGGCGCGGGCGGCGCGGCGGGCGGTCGGGGCGGGGCGACGGCAGGCGAACAGTCCGTCGGCGCGGCCGGCGCCTTGGCGGGCGGCGCGGCCTCGGCCGCGGCGGCGACCGGGGCATGAAAGTTTTGAGAAGGTTTGAGGGCTGATGCGCTCATGATTTATCTCCTATGAGTACCTTGAATAGGTTAAAGGAACGCGCTGCATCGCCGCCTCGAAAGGTGGATTTTCGAGTCAGCGCCTGAGCGATCGCTTGCTGCGGGCTTTTACGGAGCGGCCGACTGTTTTTCCAACTCCCGGCGGGCGTCACGGCTCATGGCTTGCCCTCGCAACGGGCGCCTGGGTGATCTCGGCCACGATGCTCTTGGTCAGGCAATCGGCGGCGATGAATTCGGCGCCCTGCCGGTGCATGGCCGCTAGGCAAGCCTGGCCCGCCGCGTCGATGAAGATCGCGCCCGTCAGGTCCACGCGGAGGATGGGCTTGCGCCGGCGGGCCAGGGCGTCCTGCCAGCACTTCTCCAGCTCCCGCACCCACGGCCCCGCCAAGCTCCCTTCAAGCTGGAATGTGAGGGCCGCCGGGTTGTCGTGGACGGTGATCCGCAACATGGCTCACGTCCTTTCCTGCGTTTTCCTGCACCCCTCCAAAGCAGGGGCCGTGCCGGCGATGTGCGCTCGGGCGCTTCACGTCGTAAGGCATGGGGCTGTTGCGACTTGCGGATTCGGCGGGTTAAGATGACACGGGGAACGGACGGGAGGCGCCAACGGCCAAGCGCTAGCGGGCGGGCACGGCCGCCAACGGGCGGGCACTAGGCGTTCCGACTAATACCGAGCTTCTTTATCTTCCATTGCAGCGTGGAGCGCTTCATCCCCAAGCGGGCCGCCGCCCCTTTCGGGCCGCCCACTACCCAGCCGGTTTCGCGGAGGACGCCGAGGATGTGCTCGCGTTCGGCGTCGGCCAGCGTGACCGTCGCGGCGGCCGGCGCCGGGGCGTCCGCGGCGGCGGGATGCAACTCGCCGACGGGAACCTGAAGCGACAGGCCCGGCGAGAGGATGACCGCGCGCTCGATGACGTTTTGCAGCTCGCGCACGTTGCCCGGCCAGGGGTAGCGCACCAGGGCGTCCATGACCGCCGTCGGGATCGTTTCGATCCGCCGGCCCATCCGCCGGGCGAATTGCTGGGTGAAGCGGCGGACCAGCCGCGGGATGTCGTCGGGCCGCTCGCGCAAGGGCGGCAGCAGGACCGGGAAGACGTTGAGCCGGTAATAGAGGTCCTCGCGGAAACGGCCGTCGGCGACCATCTTCGCGAGGTCGCGGTGCGTCGCCGCCGCCAGCCGCACGTCCACCTTGATGGTCTTCACGCCGCCCAGCCGCTCGAACTCCTGCTCCTGCAAGACGCGCAGCAACTTGGGTTGCAGCTCCAAGGGGATGTCGCCGACCTCGTCGAGGAACAGGGTCCCCCGGTGCGCCAGCTCGAAGCGCCCGACTTTCTGGCTGACGGCGCCGGTGAAGGCGCCCCGCTCGTGGCCGAACAGCTCGCTCTCCAGGAGGCCCATCGGGATGGCGGCGCAGTTGAGCTTCACGAAGGTCCGCTCCCGGCGTGGGCTCAGCTCGTGCAGGGCGCGGGCGACCAGCTCCTTGCCGACGCCGGTCTCGCCGCGGATGAGGACGGTGGAGTCGGTGGGGGCGACGGTCTCGACCTGCTTGAGCACGCGGCGCAGTGCGGCGCTCTCGCCGACGATCTCGCCGAAGTGGTGTTCGGTGCGGACCTCCTCCTCCAGGTACGCCTTCTCCTTGGCGAGCTGGTCCTTGAGCGCGGAGATCTCCTGGAAGGCTAGGGCGTTCTCGACGGCCAGGGCCGCCTGGTTGGCGACGAGCTGCAGGAAGCCCAGGTCCGCCCCGTCGTAGGCGGATGGCTCCTTGCACGTGAACACCAGCGCGCCCAGCCGCCGCCGGGCGGTGGTCAGCGGAAGCCAGCAGAAGCTCTCGACCCCATACGGCTTCACGCGTTCCAGGAACCGCGGCCAGCGCGTTTCCTCGCTCATGCTTGAGACGACCAGCGGGCGCTGGGTTTGCCAGACCCAGCCCGCCGGGTCGTCCCCGACTGGAACAACGAGGACGGCCGGGATCGGGGTGCGGTCGGCGGACTCCAGAATGTGCAGGCGCATGGCGTCGCCCGCCGCCTCGTGCAGGACCACGGCGACGTAATCGCAGCGCACCACCTGATGAAGCCGCCCGGCCAGCTCATGGAACAGCGCGGGCAAATCGCGGTGCGAGACGATCGCTTCCGAAACGGCCAGCAAGGCCCGATACGGGTCGCCGCCAGCGGCCGCCTGTCCGTCGGAGGGAGCGCTTGTCATGGCTTGGGCCGTGGTTCGTCGCCCTTGCGGAACCGCCAGGGGATTCGGCGTGCTCCCGGGCGTGGAAAGCCGCCTGCGTAAAGAGGATTTTACGATTTCTTCCCGGCCCGGCCCTTCTTGCCGGCCAGGGCGCTGAAGAGAATTTCCGCGAATCGGCTGCGGTAATAGTTGCCGGTGCAGAGGAACAGGATAGCCTGGTGAGATCGTTGCGGCATCGTCCGGAACGCTTTCCTTTGCGGCCTCCAAGGGGGAACCAAGCCGACTTTGGGTTTCTGCGGCGATTCTACGGAAGCGGGGCGCCGACGCCGATCCGCCGTGGAAGCATTGGACCAAATGCAAAAGCGCTCTAATTTCACCTTGGGGCGCCCGGACCGGCGTTGAATTTGCTGCCGGATTCGGGCAGGAGCCGACTGCTCATTCGCCCCCGGAGGCTGCATCATGAACGAGAAGACGCTGGCGAACGAGTATACGGCGGAGGCCCGGCGCGACCTGGCGGCGTGCCTGACCCGCGTGAAGCATTGCCTGGGCCAGCTGGACGACGGCCAACTGTGGCGACGGCCGCGGCCGGGGATGCACGCCGTCGGCGAGCTGGTCCTGCACCTGTGCGGCAGTCTGCGGCGGCACTTCGTTTCCGTCGTCGGCGCCACGGCCGGCGACCGCGGGCAGCGGGGGGCCGGCGAGGGCGCGATCCCGAAGGCGGAGTTGCTGCTGCGGCTGGAGGAAGCCGTGGGCGCGGCGGACGCCGCAGTGGCCGGCCTGACCGCCGAGCGGCTGCTTCAGGAGCGGCGCTACGCCGGGCTGCGGGGCGAGGTGAAAGCCACCGTGCTGGCGGTCGTGCAGCGGACGCTGATGCGCTGCTGCGGCCACGCCCAGGAGATCCTCTACTCCGTCCGGCTGCTGCTGGGCGAGGGCTACAAATTCCTGGCGCCGGCCGCGGACCGCAAACGGCTCATCGCCGCGGACGACGTGCTGTTCGCACAAGGGATGCTGCCGCCGCTGCCCGCCGAGCCGCCTCCGACTCAGCCCACACCGCCGGTCAGCGTCGACGTCGCCGTCCCGGCCGTCCCAAGCGGCGGAACGCCGCCCAGCCTGTCGCCGCTGCATGACCACCTGCTCGAATTGGAGCAGGAGTTCCAGAACCAGCAAGAGGAAGGAAAAGTGTAGGCCGGGGAGGCGCCGCGGACCGCAGAACCCGTTGCGTTGCTCCATGCCTTGCGGTTCTATGGAGGGGTGGTTCATCGCCGTCTCCGCCAAGGCCGTTGCAGGAGGGCTGCCATGCGCATCCCGGTCATTCGAGGCGTCATCGACCGCCGAATCCTGGTCAACTACCGCGTGGACCCGGCGGCGCTGGCCCGGCTGCTGCCGCCGCCGTTCCGGCCCAAGCTCATTCACGGGGCCGGCATGGCGGGCGTGTGCCTGATCCGCCTCCAGCACGTCCGGCCGCGGTTCTTCCCGTCCTGGCTGGGAATCACCTCGGAGAACGCCGCCCATCGCATCGCCGTGGAGTGGGACGACGGCGCCGAGCGGCGCGAGGGCGTGTACATTCCTCGGCGCGACTCCTCCTCACGCCTCAACGCATTGGTCGGCGGCCGGCTCTTTCCGGGGGTCCACCATCACGCCCGCTTCGATGTCCGCGAAAACGACGACCACTACCGGGTCGCGCTGGACAGCGACGACGGCCGCACGCACCTGGCCGTCGAAGGCGTCGTGGCGCCGGAGCTGCCGGCCTCGTCGGTGTTCCGCTCGCTGGCGGAGGCGTCGGAGTTCTTCCGGCGTGGGTCGCTCGGCTACTCGGCGACGGGGCGGCCGGGCGTGTACGACGGGCTGGAGCTGCGCACCTTTCACTGGTGCGTCCAGCCTCTGGCGGTCACGGCGGCGGAGTCCAGCTTTTTCGGGGACAGGGAGAATTTTCCGGCCGGCGCGGCGGAGATGGATTGCGCCCTGCTGATGCGTCAGGTGGAACACGAATGGCATGGCAGACCGCCGCTGATCGCGGACGTCGTGCATGGCGCCGCAGCAGCGCGCGGGGCGCATGCGGACGCAGGTCACATGGCCTAACTGCCGACCACGAAGTCATGGCAACGGACGGCGCGGCGCTGGGACCGCCGCCGCTTTGGCGGATTGAATAGACGTCCGTGGAACGGGAGCAGGCGCCGTCTGAACCAGCACGGCAAGGACCGTGTCCTATCCACCGTGCGGCGTCGGGGCCGGTCGGCCCTCGCTCGCAGGTCGGCCGCTTCCCGGATAAAACGGACCCATGCTGCTCACCCTCACGACCACGCACCGGCCCGCCATCGACCTCGGCTACCTGCTGCACAAGCATCCCGACCGGCTGCAGACCTTCGACCTCAGCTTCGGTCAGGCTCACGTCTTCTACCCCGAGGCGAACGAGGGGCGCTGCACCGCCTGCCTGCTGCTCGACGTGGACGCCGTGGGTTTGGCCCGTTCCGGCGGCCGCGATCAGCGCTTCCTGGCGGGCCATTATGTCAACGACCGCCCCTATGTCGCCTCCTCTTTCCTGAGCGTGGCGATCGCCCAGGTCTTCGGCTCGGCCTTGCAGGGCCGCTGCAAGGACCGGCCCGAGCTGGCGGCGTCGGCCGTTCCCTTGTCCGCTCACATCGACGTGCTGCCGGTGCGCGGCGGCGAGCGTTTCCTGCGGGCCGTCTTCGAGCCGCTGGGCTACACGGTCGAGGCTGTTCGCAGGCCGCTGGACGAGCGGTTCCCGGAATGGGGCGAGAGTCCGTATTTCTCTGTCGCCGTCCACAAGACGGTTTCCCTTTCGGAGCTGCTGACGCACCTGTACGTCCTGATCCCGGTGTTCGACGGCCAGAAGCACTATTACATCGGCGACGACGAGATGGAGAAGCTGCTGGCGAAGGGAGAGGGATGGCTGGCCCAGCACCCGGAAAAGGAGGAGATCGCCCGCCGTTTCCTGAAGCACCAGTCGAGCCTCTACCGCGAGGCGCTGGCCCGGCTCGTGCCGGAGGAGGAGGCAGCCGGGACCGAAGAGGACGACCCGTCCGCCGAGAAGCCGGAGGATGCCGTCGAGAAGCCGATCGGCCTGCACGACCAGCGGCTGGGGGCCGTGCTGGCGGCCCTGCGGTCGAGCGGCGCCAAGCGCGTGCTCGACCTCGGCTGCGGCGAGGGGAGGCTCGTGCGCGAACTGATGATGGACCGGCAGTTCGAGGCGATCGTGGGGCTGGACGTGTCCCTCCGCTCGCTGGAAGCGGCGCAGAAGCGGCTGAAGCTGGAACGGCTGCCGGCCGCCCAGTCGGAGCGAGTTCGGCTGATCCACGGGTCGCTCATGTACCGGGACCGCCGGCTGGAGGGTTTCGACGCGGCCGCCGTGGTGGAGGTGGTGGAGCATCTCGACCCGCCGCGGCTGTCGGCGTTCGAGCGCGTCCTGTTCGAGTTCGCCAAGCCGCGGACGGTGGTGCTGACGACGCCGAACCGGGAGTACAACGTGAAATGGGAGGCGCTGGAGGAACGCTTCCGTCACCCCGACCACCGCTTCGAGTGGACGCGGCAGGAGTTCCGGGACTGGGCGACGGCGGTCGCGGGGCGGTTCGGGTATGCGGTGCGGTTTGTGGCGGTGGGGCCGGAAGACGCCGCGCTGGGGCCGCCGACGCAGATGGGAATCTTTGAGACTGCGATTCAATGAACTGGATGCACTTCCATGACAACCGCCCCGCTTGCGACCGCTGCTTTTGTGGACCAGATGGCCCGCTGGCCGCGCACCGGGCGGCACATCTTGGCCCAGTTTGATGACGACACGATCATCGTTTATCAAGCCTACTGCGCCGCCATTGGGCGGTACGCGGTCGAGAAGGGCTGCTTCGGGGGAGACTTCAAGTACTCCCGGATGAGTTGGATCAAGCCGAATTTCTTGTGGATGATGTATCGCAGTCAGTGGGGGCGGGCGGAGGGACAAGAGGTCGTGTTAGCCGTCCGGCTGAAGCGGCGTTTCTTCGATTCCTTGCTGGCGCAGGCCGTGCCTTCGTCATTCGACGCTTACGCGTTCGGCGGCCGCGACGAGTGGTCGGCCGCGGTGGCACGCTCAGACGTTCGCCTGCAATGGGACCCCGACCACATGCCCACCGGCGAGAAGTGTGAGCGGCGGGCAATCCAGCTTGGGCTGCGAGGCGCGGCGCTTGAAGCATACGGCAAGCGAGAGATCGTCCAGATCATCGACATGAGCGCGTTTGTCGCCGAAGAGAGGTCGAACGTCGCCCACTGGGAAAGCGGTAAGCTGCTTACGCCCCTTGAGAAGGTGTACATGCCTGCCGACCCGCACAATGCGCAGGCGGCCGGTATAGAATGCGGCTGACGAAGTGCGTCGCCGTCCCGACAGGTTTCTCTCAGCAGTCGACGGCCCTCGACAAAGATGGAAATCTCGATCCCCAAACTCAGTCTTGTCGTACTGATCGGCCCCAGCGGCGCCGGCAAGAGCACCTTCGCGCGCAACCACTTCCTGCCCACCGAGATCCTGTCGTCGGACGCCTGCCGAGCAATGGTCGGCGACGACCCCAACGACCAGGCCGTCACCCTCGACGCCTTTGAGTTGCTGCACTTCGTCGCCGCCAAGCGGCTTGCGCTGGGCCGGCTGACCGTCATCGACGCGACCAACGTCCAGCCTGAAGCCCGCAAGCCGCTGGTCGAGCTGGCCCGGCGATTCCACTGCCTGCCGGTCGCCGTCGTGCTGAACCTGCCGGAGCGGCTTTGCCAGGACCGCAACCGCCAGCGCGACGACCGCAACTTCGGGCCCCACGTCATCCGCCAGCAGCAGGCCCAGCTGCGTCGGTCGATCCGCGGACTCGGCCGAGAGGGCTTTCGGCACGTCTTCGTGCTGGAGACGCCGGAAGAGGTGGACGCCGCCGTCGTGGAGCGCGTGCCGCTGTGGAACGACCGATCCGGGGAACATGGTCCTTTCGACATCATCGGCGACGTTCACGGTTGCTGCGGCGAGCTGGAGGAATTGCTGCGGCGACTCGGTTACACGGCTGGCGCGTCGGAGAATAGCGATCCCCTTTGGGGCGGCCGGTCCTTCGCCCATCCGCAGGGTCGCAAGGCGGTCTTCGTCGGCGATCTGGTGGACCGCGGGCCCCGTATCCTCGACGCCGTGCGATTGGTGCGCAACATGGTCCAGGCCGGCTCGGCCCTGTGCGTCCCCGGCAACCACGACATGAAACTGCTCCGGAAGCTGCGGGGCAAGGACGTGCAGGTCACACACGGCCTGGCCGGGACGCTCGCCGAGATCGACGCTCTGCCGGCCGAGGTGCGCGAGCCGTTTTGCCAGGCGCTGGCCGAGTTCCTCGACGGCCTGGTGAGCCACTACGTCCTCGACGGCGGTCGGCTGGTCGTCGCCCACGCCGGCATGAAGCAGGAGATGCAGGGGCGCGGCTCCGGCAAGGTGCGCGACTTCGCCCTGTACGGCGAGACCACCGGCGAGACGGACGAGTTCGGCCTGCCGGTGCGCCACAACTGGGCGGCCGAGTACCGCGGCCAGGCGATGGTCGTCTACGGCCACACGCCGGTCCCCGAGCCGGAGTGGCTCAACCGCACGGTCAACATCGACACCGGCTGCGTCTTCGGCGGCAAGCTGACGGCCCTGCGCTATCCGGCGAAGGAGTTCACATCGGTCCCGGCCGCCCGGACCTATTGCGAGCCGGCCAAGCCCTTCCTGCCTGATGACCGGCCGGCCCCGGCGCTGACGGCCCAGCAGGTCCACGACACGGTCCTCGACGCCGCCGACGTTCTCGGCAAGCGGATCGTCACGACCCGGCTGCGCGGCAATGTCACGGTCCGCGAGGCGAATGCGGCCGCCGCCCTGGAAGTTATGAGCCGATTCGCCGTCGATCCGAAGTGGCTCATCTACCTGCCGCCGACCATGTCGCCGTGCGAGACGAGCGCCGAGGCCGGCCTGCTGGAACACCCCGCCGAGGCGTTCGCTTACTACCGCAGCCAGGGTGCGCCGAAGGTGGTCTGCGAAGAGAAGCACATGGGATCGCGGGCCGTCGTGGTCGTTTGCCGTGACGCTGCAGCGGCGCGGGAGCGATTCGGCGTGACGGAGGGCGAATGCGGCGTGGTCTATACCCGCACCGGCCGGCGCTTCTTCAACGAAGCGGGGCTGGAGCGGGAGTTCCTCGATCGGCTGCGGGCCGCGCTGACCGGCGCCGATTTCTGGACCGCGCTGGAAACGACCTGGGCCTGTTTGGATTGCGAGCTGATGCCGTGGTCGGCCAAGGCGCAGGAGCTGCTGCGGAACCAGTACGCCGCTGTCGGGGCCGCCGGGCAAGCCGCGCTTCCCGCGGCCGTGGCGGCGCTGGAGCAGGCTGCGGCGCGATTGACCGGGGACGACAGGGAAACGTCCGAACGGATCGCGGCTTCGTACCGGCGACGGTCGGAGAACGTCGGCAAGTTCGTGGAGGCCTATCGGCGGTATTGCTGGTCGGTCGCTTCGCTGACGGACCTGAAGCTGGCGCCGTTCCACCTGCTGGCGACGGAGGGGCGCGTCCACACGGACAAGGACCACGTCTGGCATCTGGAAATGCTGGCCCGGATCTGCCGTGAAGATCCGCAGCTCCTGCTGGAGACGCCGCACCTGGTGGTGGACGTGACGGACCCGGCCAGCGAAGCGGCGGGGGTGAGGTGGTGGACGGAGCGGACGGAGCGGGGCGGCGAAGGCATGGTGGTCAAGCCGCTCGCCTTCCTGCACCGGGGCGGCCGGGGCCTCGCCCAACCGGCCGTGAAATGCCGGGGCCGCGAATACCTGCGGATCATCTACGGCCCCGATTACACGACGGAGGAGAACCTTGTCCGCTTGCGCGGCCGCGCCCTGGGCCACAAGCGGGCGCTGGCGCTGGGCGAGTTCGCGCTCGGCGTCGAAGGGCTGGAGCGCTTCGTGCGGAGGGAGCCGTTGCGGCGCGTGCATGAATGCGTCTTCGGCGTGTTGGCGCTGGAAAGCGAGCCGGTGGACCCCCGGCTGTGACGCGACGGCCAACGGCGGTGCGCCGGGCCCTTCGCACCGCGCCTTCCGCCCCGCCGGCGCCTCCGCCGATTCGCGTCTCGCAAAAAAAACATTTTTTTTGTTGCACAAGCTTCTCAATTGCTATAACATTTCGGGAATCCTACCCGTGCCATCCGCATCCTGCCTCGCAGGGGATGCGGTGGGGCGGCCCGTGGGCCGGTCGATGCAAATCGGCCCGCTCCCTCCTCCCCGCTCGGGCGGACCGACTGTAACTCTCCCTTATAGGTCGTCACCGTAGCTCCACGGCTGCACCGGCGTTTCTCCGCTCCGGTCGGCAGTGTCTCCCTTGAGTCATTATGTGGCTGCGGGAGAGGGGGTATGGTCAGGAGAAAGGAGGTTAAGGCTACCGACCGCCGCTCCCTACCGGCTGCTAATGCAATAGCGTCGTCATACTTACTTCTTTCGACAATGGGAGAATCCCAATGAAACTGTCCAAGCGTCGATTCGGCTTCACGCTGATCGAGCTGTTGGTGGTGATCGCCATCATCGCCATCCTCATCGGCCTGCTGCTGCCCGCCGTCCAGAAAGTGCGCGAAGCCGCGGCCCGCATGACCTGCGGCAACAACCTCAAGCAGATCGGGTTGGGCGCGCTCAACTACGAAAGTGCCAAGGGCAACCTGCCCCCCGGCTACAACAGCGTCAGCGCCTGCGGCGCCCTCGTGTTCCTCCTGCCCTTCATCGAACAGGGCAACCTCTACAACCAAATCAACGTCAACTGCGTGCAGCCCATCCCGACGAGCAGCAACCCGACGTCGCCGAACTTCAACGACGGCCAAAGCCCCGACTACCCCTGGTGGGGCTACGCCTACAATCAGTCGCTGATTCACATCAAGACGTTCGAGTGCCCGTCGGACAACCCGTACAACGCCCAGACCGGCAGCTTCTGGGCGTATGCGGCCCCGCTGTCCGCCTATCTCTTTGAAGGGTGGTACGGCGGCGTCGGCCCCGGCGCGACCAACTACGTCCCCAGCGCCGGCTCGCTGGGCAATGACTCCGTCAACGGCGATACGTTCTACGGCCAGTGGTGCGGGCCGTACTACGTCAATTCCTCGACCAAGATCGCCGTGATCACCGCCTGCGACGGCACGGCCAACACGATCGGCTTCGGCGAGACCCTCGGCGGCACCAGCGCCTCTCCCCGCGATTTCTACGCCGCGTGGATGGGGGCCGGCGCCTTCCCGCTGGCCTGGGACCTGGAAACCCCGACCCAGTGGTACACCTACGGCAGCCGGCACACCGGCGGCATCGTCAACTTCGCCTTCTGCGACGGCTCGGTCCGCGGCCTGAAG
>DATKHW010000362.1:0-39411 GCA_035546275.1 Gemmataceae bacterium | reverse complement strand
CAAGAAGGCCGGCAGCAGGACGGCGCCGCTCGCTTGGAGCAGGGCCTGCTTGAGGACGCTCTGCAGTTCCCGGATGTTGCCCGGCCACGAGTAGGCCCGCAGCCGCTCCAGCGCCTCCGGCGCGACCTGGCGCACCTCGCGCCCCAGCTCCCGGCTGAAGCGGTGAAGGTAGTGCCGCGTCAGCAGCAGCAGGTCGTCGCCCCGCTCGCGCAACGGCGGCAGGTGAACGGTGAAAACGCTCAGCCGGTAATACAGGTCCGCCCGGAACCTTCCCTCCGCCGACCACGCCTTGAGGTCCCGGTGCGTCGCCGCGATGATCCGCACGTCCGTCCGGATGGTTTCGTTGCCGCCCACTCGCTCAAATGCTTGCTCCTGCAGCACCCGCAGGATCTTGGCCTGGAGGGCCGGGGGCATGTCGCCGATCTCGTCGAGGAAGAGGGCGCCGCCGTGGCACTGCTCGAACTTGCCGATGCGCTTGCGGTCGGCGCCGGTGAAGGCGCCCTTCTCGTGGCCGAACAGCTCGCTCTCCAGCAGCGCCTCCGGCAGGGCGGCGCAGTTCAGCGCCAGGAAAGGCGCCTCGGCCCGCGGGCCGTGCCGGTAGAGGGCACGGGCGACCAGCTCCTTGCCGGTGCCGCTCTCGCCGGTGATCAGCACCGGCACGTCCTGGGCGGCGACGCGGCCGATGGCTTTGTAGACCTCGCGCATGGCCGGGCACGACCCGACGACCACGGCCTCCGGGTCCGGGTCCGCCTCGCAGTCTTCCGCCGCGGCTGGTCGACGCATTTGCCGCCCGACTTCCAGCGCCTCGCCGACGACCCGCCGCAGCCGGCCCAGGTCAAGCGGCTGATACAGGTAGTCGAACGCGCCGTGCTTCATGGCCTCGATGGCCGCGTCGGCGCGCCGGGATCGGGCGACGAAAATGACCGGGACGCGCGGGTTAAGGCGGCGGATGTGCCGGCAGATCTCCAGCCCGCTCGCGTCGGGCAGCCCCAGCCCGAGGATGACGACGTCCGGCGAGTCGCTGCGGCCGATTTCCGTTGCGAGGCAGTCGGCGCCGGCCGCCCGCACCCGATGCGCGGGGGCCGGGAACGTCCGGCGCAGCAATTCCGGCGTCAGGGCCGCATCCTCGCTGATGAGGAGCAGGCGGCTCGCGGCGCCGTCGTGGGGTCGGTCGCAAGCCGTTGCGACGAGGCGCAAGGCCGGGCCGGGGTATGCTTCCTGGAGAGGCGAAGGGCTAGGGCGAAGCGGCTGGCCGAGCGCCGCGCCGCCGCTCCTCTCCGCGAAGCCGTCGAGCGCCTCACCGGAAAAGCCCACCGTCGATCGGACCGTACCGCAAGCGACCGTCGCGTCCAACGTCCCATCCTCCTCCCCAGGACGACGCCTGGGCACGTGCTCGGCGGCGTGGGCTGCGTTGCCGCGGGTGGCGGCCGCCATCGGGAATATCTATGCTCCATCCTCCTAAGCGTGGCGGCGTAACATCCCGACGCGGTATAATTTCCCCGCCGTTGTCGTGCTCCGACCGGAGTCGCCATGGACGCGGAACCCACCACCGTCGCCGTCCAGCGCTACCTGGACGCACTGGCCGGCCACTCGCCTGCCGAGCCGGTGGTCCGGGCCCTGCTCAGCAGGGCCGTCCGCCGCCTGCACCAACTCTGTGCCGCGATGCTATACCGCAGCTACCCTCGGCTGACCAGGCCGCCGGTGAACCTGCAGGTGGACGAGATGCTCGGGGCCGTGGTTGAACGGCTGCTCAAGGCGCTGCGTGAGGCCCGCCCGGCGAGCGCGCGGCAGTTCTTCGCCCTGGCCTGTCAGCACATGCGATGGGAGCTGAATGATATAGCCCGCCGCTTAGATGAACAGCCTGCCGCCGTGGAGCTGCGCGACGAGTCGGCGGCCGTCGCGCCCAGCAGCGACTCCGGCCTCTCCCCGGACAGCCGCCGCATTTTGGCGGCGATCGACGGTCTGCCGGAGCGCGATCGCGAGGCGCTCGACCTGGTCCGGATTCAGGGAATGTCGCAATCCGAGGCGGCCCAGGTGCTTGAGGTTTCGGTGATGACGGTCAACCGGCGTCTGAACCGCGCCCTGAAACTGTTGGCCGCCACGCTCGGAGATCTGTACTCGGGCGACGAGGAATCGGACGCGCCTTAGCTCGATCCCGGCCCAAGGGGGGGAAGTCGCATCATGGCCGACGATCCACGAGTCCAGGAACTGCTCGACGAACTCCTCGACGGGTACGCCACGCCGGAGGCGGTGTGCGCGTCGTGCCCCGAGTTGCTGCCCATGGTCCGCAAACAGTGGCGGCGGATGTGCCGCGTCCGCGCCGACCTCGACGCCCTCTTCCCGCCGCCAGACGCTTCAAGCACGATGCTGGACGCTCATTTCCCGCCGAGGGATGCACTGACTCCGCACCCGCCGAGGGATGCGGCCCTTCCGCGAATCCCGGGCTACGAAGTCGAAGCGGTGCTGGGCCGCGGCGGCATGGGGATCGTTTTTCGGGCTAGACACCTGCGGCTCAAGCGGCTGGTCGCGCTGAAGATGGCGCTCGCCGGCGATTTCGCCGAGCCGCGCGAGCGGGAGCGATTCCCGCGCGAGGCGGAGGCGGCGGCCGGGCTGCGGCACCCGAACGTGGTGCAGATTTATGACGTCGGCGAGGCGGACGGGCGGCCGTACCTCACCATGGAACTGATCGAGGGGGGCAGCCTGGCCCAGAAGCTCGCGGGCGCGCCTCAGCCGACCCGCGAAGCCGCCGCGCTGCTGGCTGTTCTGGCCGGGGCCGTCCACGCGGCCCATACGTGCGGGATCATCCACCGCGACCTGAAGCCGGGCAACGTCCTGCTGACCGCCGACGGCACGCCCAAGATCAGCGACTTCGGGCTGGCCCGGCTCCTGGAAGGCGGCGCGGGCCTGACCCAGAGCGGCGTCCCGATGGGGACGCCGAGCTACATGGCCCCCGAGCAGGCCCGGGGTCAGACTCAGGCCATCCGGCCGGCCGTGGACGTGTACGCGCTGGGGGCGATCCTCTACGAGATGCTGACGGGCCGGCCGCCGTTCCGGGGGGAGACGGCGGCGGAAACGGTGCAGCAGGTGCTCTTCCAGGACCCCGTGCCGCCGTCGCGGCTGAACCCTCGGCTGCCGTGCGACCTGGAAACCATTTGCCTGAAGTGCCTGAGTAAGGAGCCGGAGCGCCGCTACGCCAGCGCCGCGGCGCTGGCCGACGACCTGAGGCGCTTCGGGGAGGGACGACCGATCCAGGCCAGGCCTTTGAGCCTAGGATCGCAGCTCTGGCGCTGGTGTCGGCGCAAGCCGATGGCCGCGGCATTGGCGATGACAATGCTGGCTCTGGTCGGGCTGGCGAGCGGCGCCGGGGTGTGGCTGCTTCAGCAGCGGGCTGAGCGGCGGGTGGAGGTGGCTCGGCTCGACGCCGACTTACGCAACGAAATTAGAACCGCCGTAGCTCAGGCGGCAAGTCTCCGCAACGGGTTCCACTTCCGCGAGGCGCGGGAGTTGCTGGAGCAGGCCCGGCAGCGGCTGGACGCGGCGGGGCCGGATGACCTGCGCCGACAGGTGGACCAGGGCCGGGCCGACCTGGACCTGGCAGAACGCCTGGACGCCGCCCGGGTAAAGGCGGCAACGGCCAGAAGGCAGCAATTCGACCTGGCGCGCGTTGAGCTGCTGTACGCGTCGGCGTTTGCCGAAGCGGGGTTGGGTCGAGAGGGCGCCGACGTCGAGGCCGTGGCGGCGAGCGTGCAAAAGTCGGCAGTGAGTGCGGAGGTCATCGCCGCCCTCGATGACTGGGCCGCCATCACTCGGGACGGTCCACGGCGGGAGTGGCTTTTGGCAGTGGCCCGAAAGGCCGACCCGAATCCAGCGCGAGCCCGCCTGCGCCAGCCAGACTTGTGGAACGACGGTAAACAGCTGGCCAATCTGCCCGAGGACCTGAAGGTTGCCGCGCTATCCCCGGAAATGGCTACCGCTCTCGGGCGCGTTTTGCGCTTGAAGGGCATGGATGCGGCGCCACTTCTAACCGCCGCGCAAAAACGGGCGCCACAGGACTTCCGGCTCAACCTCAAGCTGGGCTTGGCGCTGGATCAGGGCGGGCGGTCGAGGAGGCCGTCGGTCACCTCCGTGCGGCCCTGGCGGTGCGTCCTGAGTCCAGTGCGGCCTATAACGGGCTCGGCACCGCGCTGTTCAATCTGGGCCGGAGAAAGGAAGCCGGTGAGTACTTTGAGGAAGCCCTCCAGCTCGACCCCAGGTCCGACGTGGCCCACCAGAACCTGGGCGTCGTCCTGCAAATTCAGGGCCGGCTGGACGAAGCCATCGACCACTTCGAGCAGGCCGTCGGCATTGACCCCCATTTCGCTTGGGCCCACGCCAACCTCGGCACTGCTCTGGCCGATAAGGGTCTGCTGGACGAGGCCATCGACCACTTCGAGCAGGCTCTTCGGCTCGACGATCCTAGGATCGCCGCCGCGTGCCACACCAACCTCGGCCGTGCCCTGAGCATAAAGGGCCGGCTGAAGGAGGCCATCGACCACTACCAGCAAGCCCTCCGCATCGACCCCGACTCCACTGTGGCCCAGAAGGGCCTCAGCTCCAGCTTGTATGCCGCCGCCAGCGATGCCGTCCGGGCAGCGGCCGGCCAAGGCTCCCAGAAGGAGCGGCTCGGTGAGCCGGAGCAAGCCGACAAGCGCCGCCAAGCGCTGGCCTGGCTGCGGGCCGACCTGGAACTCACGACTAATCTGCTGCGGGACGGCAAATTGTCGGCACAGTCGGTCGCGGCCTGGCAAATGGATCCTGCCCTGGCCAGCGTGCGGGACCCGGCGGCGCTGGCGAAGTTGCCCGACGCGGAGCGCGAGCCGTGGCAGCACTTCTGGGCGGCTGTGGCGCCGGTGGTCGCCGCCGACCCGGTGGAGCAGGGCCGGGCGTACGCCGCCCATCGGGACTGGGCCCAGGCCGCCGACTGTTACGCACAGGGCTTGACGCGCGGCCCGACGGACGACGGCCGCTTCTGGTTCGAGTACGCCGCCCTCCTTCTGTTGTCCGGCGATCGCCCGGGCTACATGCAAGGCGTGCGCCCACCTGGTGGACCGGTGTGGCAACGACAAGGGGCCGCGGCCGTACCACGTGGCCCGCGCCTGGACGCTGGCCCCCCATGCCGTCGCGGACATGTCGCTGCCGAACCGCCTGGCGGAGAAGGAGCTCCAGGGCTCCCGAGAATTCTGGTCACTGACCGAGCAAGGCGCCTTGGCGTCCCGGGCCGGCCGGTTCCAGGAGGCGGCGCCCCTCTTCGAGCAGAGTCTGATGGCCGACGCCACGCCCGGCCGGGCGGTGCTGAACTGGCTGTGGTTGGCCCTGACCAACCAGCGCCTCGGGAGGTCCGAGGAGGCGCGGCGCTGGCTGGGCAAGGCCCAGGCGTGGCTCGATCAGTACGGCGACAGGATGCCTGCCAGTGCCGAAGCGGAGGTCGGGCTGCACCTGCACAACTGGCTGGAAGCGCATGTCCTGCGCCGCGAGGCTGAAGCGCTGATTCAGCCGGCAGAGAAGCGCTAGGAGCCGCGAACGGCTAGGCGTCCGGCCCTCGGCGCAAAGCAGAATTGCTCCGGCTGAAGACTGTGAGCCTTGCGTCGCGGATCAAATCGCTGGGAATCGTTCACCCAACCTGGTCAATCAAGTAATTCTCACCGTGAGAGGAGAGCGTTTCTAATTTCCGTTTCGGCGCACTTGGGCGGGCGTCCTGGCGGGTCGTCCTCCGGCGCCGCGTACGATGCGGCTGCAAGTCCACGTCGTGCATGATTCGCCGGACGGTGCGTGGGTTGATGGCGTCCACGATGCCGTCGGCGACCGCCTGCCTGGCCAAATCCAGGCTGGCCCAATGCGGGATGTGCAACCCCTCGGCGATTGGCGCCAGGCAAGCCAGTTCAACGATCCGAGCCCGCTGGAGGGGTGAAATCTCCAGGGGACGCCCCAGGCGGGGTGCGTCCAGCAGGAGGTGTCGCCAGCCGCCTTGCTCGTAGCGGCGACACAGCCGCCAGACGGTGGCCGGATCACATTCCATACGGGAGGCCACCCAGCCAACGGGTTCCCCACCAGCGACGGCCAGGACAATACGGGCATACAGGACCTGGAACCAGTCCAAGCGCCGAGCTCGGGCCACGGCTTGAAGAATCGGAATATCCAGTCCGGCATGATCCTGACCGTGATCGGAGCCATTCCGAACCATGCAAGCTCTCCCATATGACGCTGTTGGAGCGCTGCTGCTGCTGGATTGCCAAGCGGCCCGGCCCGGGCAATCCGCACTTCGAGGAACTCATGGACGAGTTGGTGATCTGCAACCGCGATTTAACGGCGGACGAGTTGCAGGAACTCATCCAGAATTGACACCTGGGTTGTCTGCCCCGCAATACCTAAAATGCCCCTGTCCCGGCCCAGGAGAGATCCTCATGCAAGACGATGTCGTGGCGTTGTTCGCGTACGATCGCTGGGCCAGTGCGAAGGTCCTCGATGCCTGCCGCAAGCTGACTCCCGAACAGTATGTCGCGGAGCCTGTTCCTGGCTGGTCGTCGGTGCGCTCGACCATCTCCCACATCGCCCAGGCGACCGCGTTGAACCTGCGCACGCTAGTCAGCGATCCGGACGACCACATCCCGACCGAAGCCGATCTGGCCACGGTGGACGACGTGGGCCAGTTGCTGGAACGTAACTACCGCCGCTTCGAGGAGCTGCGTCTCACGCTCACGCCGGACCGGCTCAACACCTTGCTGACGGTGCGCGCGATCGGCCGCAGTTTCACCCTGCCGCGGTGGGCGATACTGCGCCACATTGTCAATCACTCCAGCTACCACCGCGGTCAGGTCGCGTCCAAGCTCAAACGGTTCGGGATCGAACTACCAATCACGGACTTCTTCTGGTGGATGATCGAGCAGGTTCCCCAGGAGGCATAAACCGCTGGGCTTTTCATCGCCTTTCCGCCTCTTCCTATGGCAGAGCTTTCCGCAGCCGCTTGGCTTCCCGGAGCCGCTCCCGCAGGGTCGGCAACATCTTGGCCGCCAGCTGGCTCTCTGCCGCGTCGTCGCGGCTCGCGCTGTGCTGCGACAGGTCGATCCACTGTTCCAGGTCGCGGATGAAGAGCTTCAAAGCCTCGCGGTCGAATTGTTCGCCGGACAGGTCGCCCAGCACGGATTCCGACAGCTGCCAGCCGTCCGCCTGGCTGGACAGCACCGCCAGCTTGTGATCCACGGCGAGGGCTTGCAGGTCCGGGTCGAATGTCGCCTGCTCTTCGAGGGCCTTGCGGGCGAACTGCCGAAGCTCTTCCGACTTCGCCCGCTTCAGGGCCAGCTTGCCGGCCCGGCCCTCGGCTGCGGCGTGGGTGATGGCCCCCGCCAGGTAATCGGCGTCCGTGACCGGTCCATCGTCGCCCCGCGCGGCGGCGCCGCCCATCGCCAGGACGCCAACCACGGCCGCCCAGAAGTGCAGTTTCATGGCTTTCTCCTTCAAGTGGATCCGGGCCGACATGCGAGTTCTTCACCCGCAAGTCCCACCATTGCGGCGTGCATGCGGAGCAACGGTCATGCCGGGTCTGCTAATGTGTTCGTCTGCACCACGGGAAGGAGATAAAATCTGCGAGGTGAAGGCGTTTGGAACGGCGGAGTGGGGGGCAGCTGGTGCAAGTGCCATGAGAATGGTCATCTCGGCTGTCGATCTTTCGCCCCGCCGCGCTGGTAGATGTTGCACCTACCGGGAAAGAAGGCTGCCACTCCACGCATGGCCGGGTCCGCGCCGGCGCTCAATTCCCACCGCGTACGGCGACCGGACGTCCTTGGCATGGCGGTTGCTTTCCGCACTACGGCGCCATTGGTCCGCCGACGCGACAGCCGGATAGGCGCGAGTTTCACCTGGAGGCGAGCCATGCCCGTATATGAAACGACGTTTGCAAGAGTGACCCAAGTGTTGACGGAGTCGCTCAACGTGGACGAGGACGAGGTCGCGCCGTCAGCCAGCCTGCAGAACGACCTGGGCGCCGAGTCCATCGACTTCCTGGACATTGTGTTCCGCCTGGAGCGCGAGTTCGGCCTCACGATCCCGCGCGGCGAATTGTTCCCCGAATCGGTATTCCAAGGCGACCCGGAGTTCGTCAGCGACGGCCGGGTGACGGACAAGGGCATGACCGAGCTGCGCCGGCGCATGCCCTACGCCGACCTTGCCGCCCTGGAAAAGGACCGGCGGCTGGGCGCCATCCCCGACCTCTTCACGGTCGATCTCGTGACCCGGTACGTCGCCTGGAAGCTGTCCTCTGTTCGTGAAATCGAAGGGCAGGCCGCTCCGGCAGCGTGAGTCGTCCTATCCATTCCCGAAGGAGGCTGATGTGAACGCGATCCGCAAAATCCTGGTCCCCACCGACTTCTCCCCCCCCGCCGACGAGGCGTTCCGGGTCGCGCAGGTGCTCGCGAAAGCGACCGGGGCCGAAATCGTCATCTTCCATGTGTCCCACGCGCCGGCCGTGGCGGCGGAGGGCGGCGCCCTCCTGACCGCGTCGAGCGGCGGGAACCTGACCGACGTGTGGGGCCGCTTCAAGAGCCTCCCAGCGGTCGACCCGGCCGTGAAGGTAGAGCACAAGGCGATCGTGGCCGAACGGCCGAAGGTCGCGCACATTCTGGAGATGCTGGAGAAGTCCGGCTGCGACCTGATCGTGATGGGGACGCACGGGCACACGCGGTTGAGCCACCTGCTGACCGGCAGCGTGACCGAGGACGTGGTCCGGCAGGCCCACTGCCCGGTCCTGCTCGTCAAGGCGCCGGCCCACGCGGCCGCGCCTCGCCCGGCGCCGGCGGCCGCCAAAGCGGAGACCGATCCGGCGCACAAGGCTTGAACGGCAGGCCGACGCTGTGCGTCGGCTTGTCAATCTCGTCCCGCTGCGTGTGCCCGCGCAACGGCGGCCGCGTCATCATCGAAAAGCCCTTCGGTAGAGACCTCGCCTCGGCGCAAGCCCTCAACCGCATCTTGCTGGGCGACTTCGACGAGACGTCGATCTTCCGCATCGACCGTCGCCTCGGCAAAGATCCGGTGCAGAATTTGTTGCAGTTCCGCTTCGCCAACGCCATCCTGGAGCCGATCTGGAACCGCTAATATGTCGAGAGCGTCCAGATCACGATGGAGGCCGCGCGAGGCAGGCCTGAGTCTCGCCCCTCCGGACGGCTGGCAAGACCCGGTCCTGGAAGCGGAGAGCGATTCGTGCGCCTAGAACCATCAGCGATGAGGACCTGGCTCGCGCGCCTTCGAGGCTGAGGAGCGACGGCCGGGTCAGTCCCGAACGACCCTAACAAAGACCAAGGAGTTCTGTGATGCCGAACAAACTGGAAGGGCAGGTCGCCGTCGTCACGGGGGCGTCGAAAGGAATCGGCGCCGGGATCGCCGAGCATCTGGCGGCGGCCGGCGCGGCGGTCGTGGTCAACTACGCCAGCAGCAAGACCGGCGCGGAGGCGGTCGTCAATCGCATCCGGCAAGCGGGCGGAAAAGCTGTCGCCGTGCAGGCCGACGTGTCCAAACTCGAGGACGTTCGCCGTCTCTTTGCCGAGACGAAGAAGGCGTTCGGGAGGCTCGACATCCTGGTGAACAACGCCGGCGTCTACGAGTTTGCGCCCCTGGAGGCCGTCAGCGCCGAACACTTTCACAAGCATTTCAACCTCAACGTGCTGGGGCTGCTGCTGGCGACGCAGGAGGCGGTCAAGCAATTCGGCCCCGCCGGCGGCAGCATCGTCAACATCAGCTCGGTGGCCGCCGCGTCAGCCCCGCCGAACACCTCCGTGTACAGCGCCACCAAGGCGGCCGTGAATGCGATCACGCGATCGCTGGCCCAGGAGCTAGGGCCGCGCAAGATCCGCGTCAACGCCGTCGCCCCCGGGGTGATCGAAACGGAGGGGCTGCATGCCGCCGGCATCCCCGGCAGTGATTTTGAAAAGCAGGCTGTCGCGCAAACTCCGCTCGGCCGGATCGGCCAGCCACAGGACGTCGCGCCGGCCGTGGTGTTCCTGGCGTCTTCCGAATCCGCCTGGACCACGGGGGAAACGCTTTACATCTCAGGCGGGTTGCGCTTGTAGGCGACGGACGCGGGGCGCGCCGGCCCAGGCCGGCGGGCGCTAACGCAACCATATCAGCGATTCGGATTCGTCAGGTTCCCACAAGGAGATGAGCATGTCTCAGCCAGAATCGTACCAGGACGTCGTGCTGGGCAGCGGGGCGGGCGGCAAGTTGCTGTCCTGGCATCTGGCGCGCTCCGGGCGCCGCGTCGCGGTCGTCGAGCGACGCTACATCGGTGGGTCCTGCCCCAACATCAACTGCCTCCCCAGCAAGAACGAGATCTGGAGCGCGAAAGTCGCCGATCTGGTTCACCACGCGGCGAAGTTCGGCCTGGTGACCGGCGCATCGGCGATCGACATGGTGCGCGTGCGGCAGCGCAAGCGCGAAATGGTGGACGGCCTGGTCGCCCTGCACCTGGACCTGTACCACAAGAGCGGCGCCGAGCTGATCATGGGTTCAGCGGGTTTCGTCGCGCCGAAGACGCTGGAAGTGCGCCTGAACGACGGCGGGACGCGCGTGCTGACGGGGGACCGCGTTTTCGTCAACGTTGGGACCCGCGCCACGATCCCCCCGATCCCCGGCCTGGCCGAGGCCCGGCCGATCACGAACATCGAGTTGCTCGAAATCGACCACGTGCCCGAACACCTCATCGTCCTCGGCGGCGGGTACGTCGGCCTCGAGTTCGCCCAGGCGTACCGTCGCTTCGGCAGCCGCGTCACCGTGATCGAGCACGGGCCGCAGCTGCTCAGCCGCGAGGACCCGGACGTCACGGAGGAAATCCGGCGCATTCTCAGCGCCGAAGAAATCGAATTCCTTTTTGGGGCGGAGGTGCTTCAGGTGGACGGACGGTCCGGAGAGGGCGTCCGTCTGCGCGTGCGGACGGCGGCAGGGGAACAGACCATCGCCGGCAGCGACATCCTGGCCGCGACGGGCCGGACCCCCAACACGGTCGGGATCGGGCTGGACGCGGCCGGCGTGGAGCTGGACGCACGAGGCTACATCAAGGTCAACGACCGGCTGGAAACGAGCGCGCCCAACGTCTGGGCGATCGGCGAGTGCGCCGGCAGCCCTCAGTTCACGCACGCGTCCGAGGACGACTTCCGGGTCATCCGGGGCAACCTGGCCGGGGGGAAGCACAGCACGCGCAACCGCCTCATTCCCTACTGCCTGTACACCGATCCGCCGCTGGCGCGGGTCGGTATGAGCGAACGAGAAGCCCGGCAACAGGGGATTGCGGTGCGCGTCGCCAAGCTGCCGATGAACGCCGTATTGCGGGCCCGGAGCACCGGCGAGACGGCCGGCTTCATGAAAACCCTGGTCGAGGCGGCCGGCGACCGCATTCTCGGCTTCACAATGATCGGCCCCGAGGCCGGGGAGGTCATGTCCGTGGTGCATACGGCGATGCTCGGCGGGCTGCCCTGCACGCTCTTGCGGGACGCCATCCTCGCGCACCCGACGATGGCCGAGGGACTCAACAGTTTGTTCGATGCCGTCCGCTGAGGCGGATCGGCGTCCCAGAGGTCAGCGTCATCCACACGGACTAACTCGACCACTACTCGGAGACTCACGACATGCCGTCCGCACTCGTCGTCGATCTGCTCGCCGTCCTCGATAAACTGTCCGGCGGGATACACCCCGGCTTCCGGCCGGTTCACGCCCGGGGCCTGATGGTTTCCGGCGTGTTCACCCCCTCAGCCGAGGCGGCGAAACTGACCCGGGTGCCGCACGCCGCCCGGCCGTCCACCCCCGTCACCGTGCGCTTCTCGCTGACGGCGGGAGTTCCCACCGTCGCCGACAACGACCCGATGGGATCCAGCCCGCAGGCGATGGCGGTCCGGTTCCACCTGGCCGACCACGTCCACACGGACATCATCGCCCATTCGCACAACGGGTTCCCGACCCGGACCGGGGAGGAGTTCCTGGAATTCCTTCGGGCCGCGGCCGCGAGTGGACCGGGCGCCCCCACCCCGCCGCCCATTGCGGCGTTCCTGGCCGCTCACCCGGCGGCGAAGGCCTTCGTCGAGACCCCGAAACCGATCCCGACGAGCTACGCCCGGCAGGCGTACTTCGCCGTCACCGCGTTCAAGTTCACGAACGCGGCCGACCAGAGCCGATTCGGCCGGTTCCGCATCCGCCCCGAAGCCGGGACCGAGTTCCTGACGGCCGAGCAGGCGGCGAAGAAGACGACCGACTTCCTCGCCGCCGAGCTGTCGGAGCGCCTGGCCCGGGGGCCGGCGCGGTTCCGCGTGCTGGTGCAAATGGCCGAGGCGGGCGACCAGGTCGCCGACTCCACTTCTCACTGGCCGGAAAGTCGGCCGCTGGTGGAGTTCGGCACGGTGGCCGTCACGGAGCGCGTGGACGAGCTGGCCCCGGAACGCCGGAAGATCATTTTCGACCCGGATCCCAGGGTGGACGGGATCGACTCGGCGGGCGACCCGTTGACGGCGGTGCGGTCGGATATTTACCTGCTGAGCGGCCGGCGGCGACGGGCCGCCGCGACGCAATGACCTCACATGGAGCCTTGCCCTGAGCCGCGGGGATTCCGGCCGCTCAGTGGACGACATGCGGGCCTGATAGCGCGGGATGCCGAGTCCGCCGGGGCCGGCGGCCCCCTTTCTCCAGACGCAGAAATGCGAGGAAGCGTAGCTTCCGCGGACCAGGCGTCTCAGGCAGTACCCGTAAGGCATGGTGCAAGGCCCTCCATGCAAACGGCCCCGCTCAGCGCTCCGCCTGCAGGTGCGCCTCGACGAACCACAGCCACTTGTCGACGCCGCGCGAGATCTCGGTGAAGATGTCCGCCGTGTCCAGGTCGTTGAATTCGTTGGATTGGTCGATGGCCTTGCGGGCCGATTTGCCGAACGCCGCCAGCGCTGAGGAAAGAGCCTCGACGTGGCTCCCGCCGTCCACCGCGGTCGCCGGGTACTCGGGCAATGAGCTTGCTTTGGCCGCCATGCGGGCCGTGCCCTGAGCTGCGCCGCCGAGCTGCACTGCCCGCTCGGCGATCAGGTCCACGTAGTCCTCCACCTCCTCGTTGATTTTGTCGAACAGCTCGTGCAGGGCGATGAAGTGCGGGCCTTTCACGTTCCAGTGGGCCTGCTTGGTCTGAGTCTGCAGGTCGATGCAGTCGGCCAGCCGGGCGTTGAGCAGCTCGACGGCCTTGACGCGGGTCGCTTCCGACAGGTCGTTCTTCGTCTTGAACATGTTCATTTTCTATTGGGCGATTATGGGATCGGGTTTGTGGACGGCGGCCGAGTCGGTCGCCGCGGCCTCGCGCGGCCGAATGTTCCAGGGCGCCATTCGCTTCAGGATGCCGTCCCGCACGATCAGCGTGTGAAATAGGATCGCTGAGAAATGGGCGAGGAACGTCAGGAAAAGCAGGTAGGCGAGGACGGTATGCGTCTTCCGCAGCACGGCGTACAGCATGGGGTTCTGCGGAAGGATGAACGGCAGCTGCAGCGGCCCGTACAGGACGATCGGGTAGCGCGCCGCCGACAACATGCCCCAGCCGACCAGCGGCAGCGCGGTCATCAGGCCATACAGTGTGTACTCGGACGCCTCCGCCGCCAGGCGCTCCAGGCGCGACATCGTGGGCGGAAAAGGCGGAAGCGGGCTCAAGCGGCGGACCACGAAGCGGACGACGACCAGGACCAGGATGGCGACGCCCAGCGGGCGGTGGATCGAAACGAGCAGGTGGTAGTCGCCCAGCGAGGCGACCATGGCGACGCCGAGGCCGAGCATGGTCAGGACCATCGCGGCCATCGTCCAGTGCAGCACCCGCATCAAGACGGTGAATTGCGTCCGTTGGTTTGACATCGTCATTCTCCTTTGCGCACGTCGGCCGGCGTGATCGCGCTTGGCGTCTTCGTTTCGCCGGCCCGCCGGGTGTACGACTGGGAGTACACCGCCGAGCGAGCGCTCAGCAGCGGGTCGTCCGAGGGCGCGATGCCGTCGGGCAAAACCAGGGGATCGAAGTTAATGTCGGTCGCGGCGCTGGTTTCCTCGCTCTCCACCCGGTCGAGGGTCAGGGTTCCCACGTCCACCTGCTCGCGCTCCTCGGGCCAGGGGATGGTGGCGTCGTTGGTCGGGTCGCCCGGCTGGCCGATGATGACCCTAAGATGCCATCGCAATGCGTGTTCGCGGTGCATCGCTGTGATCAGCGCGTCAAAGAGATAGTTCTTGTCTCCGGGAGCTGCGGCCGCCTCAAACGGCAGTTCCGGCCTCATCAGCCAGCGCACCGGAATGGTTTCGCCTGCCGCATTGGTGAAGCGAAACGCATTCAGGCCGTAGAACCTGCTGTTCTCGAACCCCGAGGAAACCGGCTCGCCCTCGATGACCTTGTTCGCCGCCACGGATTCGGGATGGCGCTTGAGAAACGCCGGCATGGCGGCCGGATCAGGCTTGCCCGTTTTGGGGTCCGGTTTCGACGCGAGCAACTGCTCATAAAACGCCTCGGGGGTGCGGACCGGGAATACCGGCCGGTTGATCATCGCGGTTCGCCACAGCTCGCCGTCGGCCGGGGAAAACTGCAGCCCCAGGCCGCGCACGGCGTTCGGCGCGTCGGCCGCATCAGGTTGTCCGCCCCCCAGCGAGAAGCGGCCGATCACGGGCACGCGCCCCGGCCGAAAGACGGCCGCCTTCGATAGACGTACGCCGTTTCCATTGCTGTCAAAGAACCCGGAAGCTCCGAGGCCCTTGGCATGGTTGCGGCGGAAACCAGGATGGACGCCGGCCACTTGCTCGAAGCCGTCGACGAAGCGCGACGGCGTCAGCTCATGCGGAGTGAGCCAACCGCCGAGATAGGCGTAGATCCCCAGGACGGCCGCGAGGATGACGCCAATTAGGGCGAAGCGCGCCAGCGCGCCGCCTATGGCGAGGCGCGGCGGTGCGGTCCGCACCGGTCCATTGACAGTGATGGACATTTCTACTCCCGTTTGATCGGGCGACAGGCCGCGGGTCGTTCGATTGAGCGGATCACGCCGCCCGTCTAGTTCAGCGCTGCAAAAAAGCAACAGCTGTGCCGCGACTAGCAGACTGTGTTTTTTGGGCTTTTTGGCGCCCGCCGGGTTGCTCCGAGCAGGCGGGCAGGCCTGATAGGGGTAGAATTGCTTTCGGGTCGGCCAAAAACCTACCACCTCCGGATGCCGGGTCCGGAGCCTGCGCCGACCGATTAGCGGCCTTTGCGTCGCTGCGTGATACATCAGGGAAGGGAAGCGCGACGACGCGCCGCGCTTTGGCACGACCGCTGCGTAAACTAAAGAGCGACTGCAACCGCCGCTGGGCTGCGCCTCAAGGGCAAGCCCCTGGGGTTCCGTAACCTGACGTGCCTGTCGATGGAGGTGCGATGAACGTTGCGACCGTGGACTTCGGCGACTCCGTGAAGACGTCGCGCAAGCCGCGCTGCCGCTTCGCCCAAGGTTCGGATTCAGGCCCGTGTTTCACGGATGAAATGACGTCCCTGCTCCGCACCCGGCTGCGCCTGGCCATCCTGATCATCCTGGTCGGGTTTACGCTGCATTTCGTGCGGAACGTGCTGCTGCAGGAGCCGGCCTTCGACCATCGTCCGCTTCGACTCTCAATCACCGGCGGCGAAATCGCGGTCATGGCGCTCGTTTCCGTGCTGCTGTGGAGTCGCCGGCTCCTGTCCATGAAGACCTTACGCACTCTCGAATTGACCATTTTCGGCATGGTCGCCGTCTTTTTCGCCTGGCTGCAATTCGACGCCTACCACGACGGCGTCCTGCGGGGCGCCATCGTGCCCGGCGGCGAATCGGCGATTTATCGGCAGATCGGCATGGCCGGGATCCTGCGCTCGTTCCTCCTGATCGTCCTCTACGGCGTGTTCATCCCCAACACCGGGCGGCGCTGCGCTGCGGTCGTGGCCGTTCTGGCGGCGGTCCCGCTGGGCCTGCTGATCGTGGATGGCTTGGTGGAAGGGACGGCGGCCCCCTACTTGTGGTCGGCGCTTCCCGAGGCGGTGATTCTGATCGGCACGGCCGCGACCATCGCTGTGTTCGGCTCGCACAAGATCCGGGAGATGCAACAAAAGGCGCACGAGGCGCAGCGGCTCGGCCAGTATCGGCTCAAGCGGGTGGTCGGCTTCGGCGGCATGGGCGCGGTCTATTTGGCCGAGCACGTGATGCTCCGCCGGCCCTGCGCCGTCAAGCTGATTCGGCCCGACCAGGCCGGCGACCCGCGGACGTTGCTCCGCTTCGAGCGCGAGGTGCGGGCGACCGCGACCCTGACGCACCCCAACACCGTCGAGATCTTCGACTACGGCCACGCGGAGGACGGCACGTTCTACTACGTGATGGAGTACCTGCCGGGCATGAACCTGGAGGAGCTGGTCGAGCAGCACGGGCCGATGCCGCCGGAAAGGGCGGTGCATCTGCTGCGCCAGGTGTGCCAGGCGCTGCGCGAGGCCCACGGCATCGGCCTGATCCACCGTGACGTCAAGCCGAGCAACATCTTCGCCTGCGAGCGCGGCAAGGTGTACGACGTGGCCAAGCTGCTCGATTTCGGTTTGGTGAAGGGCTTCGGCCTGGAGGGCGACGACGGCCGGCTGACGCGGGACGGCGCCCTGACCGGGTCGCCGGCCTTTGTGTCGCCAGAGCAGGCGAAGGGCCGCGCGCAGCTGGACGCGCGGAGCGACATCTACAACGTCGGCGCCGTGGCCTACTTCCTGCTCACCGGCCAGCTCCTCTTCGACCGGTCCTCCGCCCTGGAAATGCTGCACGCCCACGCCTACGAACCGCCCACCCCTATCCCCCAATTCCAGCAAACGGCGGCGGCCGATTTGCAGGGCGTCGTGCTCCGCTGCCTGGAAAAGGACCCGGACCGACGCTACCCGGACGCGGCGAGCCTGGACCGGGCGCTGGCCGCGTGCGCCTGCGCGGGCCAATGGACGCCGGAACGGGCCGAAGACTGGTGGCAGCGAAACGCCGACGCCGACAAGGCGGCGCCTGCGACGGACGAATTCGAGCGCGACGGTCAGAATGTTCCCGCGACGCGCTGAAGGGACGGACGCGGCTAAAGCGCTTTCTGCGTTTGCGTAGCGGCTCGTGCGTGGCCGGGGCTGAGTCTTCGAAGCCCCGGCATACATTTCCAGGGTATGCCGGGGCTTCGAAGACTCAGCCCCGGCCACGCCGAACGCCGTCCGCTACACCAACCTCGAATCGGCCCTGAGGCCATTGCACCTCTTGATGCTCACCGGGTCGTGTGGGCGCGATCGAGCGCGGCGCCGACCTCTCTCCACAGCGCGACCCACTCGGCTCGCTCGTCCGCCGGCAACGCGTCCATAGCGCCCGGCTCGCGCAGCCCGGCCAGGTCGGGATCGATCTGCCAGCGCCTCAGCATTTTCTCCGCCAGGTCGCGGGCCGCCGGCGCATCGCTGGACAGCATCTTGTCCCACAGGGCCAGGTCGGCCCGCAGCCAGTTGCGCGCCTGCCGGCGCCAGCGCGTCCGCTCCGCTTCGCTGAGCATGGCCGCATCCTTGCCGAATCCGCAACCGGCCAGCGCCGCGCAGCGGACGGCGGGGTAACGGCATTCCGAGTTGAGATTCTCGAGCACGCCGCCCGGCTTTTGGCCGCTTCGTTGCGTGCGGCGAAGGCATTGCGCGGCCAGGTCCTCGGCCAGGTTCGGATCGGCCGTGAAGGCATCGGCGTACAGGCGGGCCGCGGAGCCGTCGAGGCCTTGGAATTGACAGGCCCCTACCAGCGCCATGCCTTCGTCGTCGTCCCGCGGCTGATATTCTCCCCGCAGGAACGCCGGCAGGTCCGGCAGGATCAGGGCCTCGGCCTCGCGGCGGAGGATGTGGGCGATCCAGATGTCGCGCCTGTCCGCATCGGCGGCGCTCCAATCGAAGCCGACGACGGCCAGCGCAAGCGTCTTGCGCGCCTGCTTCTCCTGACCGTTTCGGTACTGGGCCATGGCCGCAATTACGCGGGGGGAGGGCCCCATGACCAGGGACGCTTCCCCTTTCATCAGCGCGATCGCGCTGTCGTACCTGCCCTGGCGATACTCGGCGAGGCCCTTGGCGAACAGAAAGTAGCGGTAAATCCAGGCCGGCGTCGATCCCTTGGCGGCCACGGCGCGGTCGGCGAGGGCCGCCGCCTGCTGCAACTCTTCCTCCGAAGCCGGCAGCAGCAGGCAGGCCCGGCCGACCGGCTCGGCCGTGTACGGGTCGGTGGTCGCGCCGAAGCGATCGAGCAAGGCCCGGCGGACGCGGCGGTACTCCTCTGGCTGTCCAAGAAACAGGCAGAATTCCGCGTAGCCGAACCACGTATCATGCTGAGACGGGTCGGCGTCGATCGCCTTGCGCCATTCGGCCTGCACTTCTTCCACTCGTCCCCGCCGAACCAGGATGCTTCTCAGGGGGTCTCGGACTTCCCGGTTCGTCGGGTCCAGGCGGAGGACCTCCTGGAATTGATCGTAGGCCTCGTCCAGCCGGCCCTTGGCTCGCAGGAGGTTGCCGAGATCGAGATGGGCCCAGGCGTAGTCGGGGTCGAGCTGGGCGGCCTTCTGGAAGCAACCCATCGCCTCGTCCAGTTGGTCCTGGGCTTGCAGGGAAAGGCCGAGATTGTTGTGAGCCCTGGCGAAATTAGGGTCGAATTGGAGGGCCTTGTGATAGTAATCGATCGCCGCATCCAGGTCGTCGTGGTATCTCAGGGCGTCGCCGACGGCGCAGTAACCGACCGCCGCCGTCGGCCGGCTTGCTAACGCCGCTCGGTAGTAGCCGGCCGCTTGCTCGGCGTTCCCCTGGAGCAGCGCATCGCCGAGGATCAAATTGGGCCAGAAATCGCCGGGATGCGCCTGCTGTACCCGCCTCAAGAACGGGGCCGCGTCCCGCCGGAAAGCCCTCAAGCGTCGCCCAATCGCTAGCATCATGGACTCCGGCAGCCGCTCGACTGGCGCGGTCCGGGCCAATTCGGCCAGCGTCCCGGCGTCCTCCCACGCCGCCGGGACGCGCGCCCGCCATCCCTCCGGGTCGGGGTCCGCCCGCTTCAGAGCCTCCAACAGCCAGGCCCGCTCCTCCTTGTCGGTCGCGCGGACCGACCAGTCGTCCAGCGCTTCCACGAGCGCCTTGCGCACGGCCGATGCGTTCACCATCGCCGCCACACGCTCCGGCGGATCGAGGAGCTTGCCCAGCCCCGCCTTCTGGAACGCCTCTGCGTACTCCCGGGCCGCCTGGGCGTCGTAGAAAGGCAGGTCGCTGCGGGTCTCGCGCCGCAGTTGGACGGCGTCCAGCTGGGTCGCCAGGTCGAGGTCGCGCCGCGATTGGTCGATCCGTCCCCGCAGGTCGTCGGAGACGCTTCCATCGAGCCGGGCCGCGGCCCGTTCCAGCGCGGCCCGCGCCGCCGTCCAGCGGGCCTGCTCTTGCAGAGTCGCCACATCTTTCAAGTCCGCTTCGATCAAGCGGCGCCGTTCCGCCTGGTGCAGCGCCAGCCACACGCCCCCGGCGACCAGCGCGACGATGAAAAGGAGGCCCACGGCGAGCATGGCCGCATGGGTCGGGCGACGGCGCGCCCACTTGGCCAGGCGCGACGGCAGGCTCGCGGGACGCGCCCGGACGGGTTCGCCGCGCTGGAACCGCCGCAGGTCGTCCGCCAGCGCCGCCGCGGCGGCGTAACGCCGTTGCGGATCTTTGCGGAGGCATTTCAGGCAAATCGTCTCCAGGTCGCGCGGCGTCTTTGCGTTCAGGCGCGACGGCGGGACCGGCTCCTGGTGGAGCACTTGCAGGACCGTCTCCACCGCCGTCTCCGCCCGGAACGGCGGCCGGCCCGTCAGCAGTTCGTACAGAATCGCCCCGAGGGCGTAGATGTCGGCGGCCCGCCCCGTTTTGCCCTGAGCCTGCTCGGGGGCCATGTAGCTGGGCGTCCCCACGGCGGCGCCGCTCTGGGTGAGGCCCGCGCCCCCCTCCAGCCGGCGTGCCAGGCCGAAGTCGGCGATCTTGGGCGTGCCGTCGGCGGTGAGCAGCACGTTGGCCGGTTTCAGGTCGCGGTGGACGATGCCGCTTTGATGGGCCGCGTGGACGGCCTCGGCCAGCGCGGCCGTCAGGGCGGCGGCCTCGCGAGCCGACTGCGGAGTCCCCGCCAGCTTCCGGGCCAGGCTGCCGCCCTCAACGAATTCCATGGTGAAATACGGCCGGCCGTCCAGGTCGCCGATGTCGTGGATTTGGACGATGTTGGGGTGGCGCAGGCCGGCCACGGCTTCGGCCTCGCGCAGGAACCGCTCCAGCTCCTCCGGCCGGGCGCCGGGGCCGGCGAGAAGCATTTTCAGGGCGACGGCGCGGTGCAGCCGCACGTGCCAAGCCTTGTAAACGACGCCCATGCCGCCGTGGCCCAGGACCGCCTGCACCTCATAGCCGGGGATCCGCGGCAGCGCGGCCGGCGGCGGGTGCGGCGTCGCCCCATCGGGTTCGACGTCGTCGAGCAGGGTGGTCTCGGGAAACAACGCGACGACCTGGGCATGCAGGGCGCGCAACCGCCTCCAGCCGGCGCGGACCTGCGGCAACAGGTCGGGGCACGCGCGGCAGACCTCTTCGGGGCTGCCGCCCGAGTCGAGCAGTTCCTCCAGCAATTCCTCTACACGTGAATCGTCGGACATGACGGGGTCGCCCCTCCTCTAGGTCGGGCGCAAATCGTCCAGCTCCTTCGCCAGCAGCAACAGCGAGCGGTTCAGGCGCCGCTGCACCGTCTTGGCGGAGACGTCGAGCACTTCGCCGGCTTCGCGCTGCGTCAGGCCCTGAACGCGCACCAAACCGAAAACCTCCCGCTCCTCCTCCGGCAGGCGGTCGATCGCTTCCAGCATCCGGCGGCCGTCCGGAGTCAGGACGGAGCCGCTGCTGTCCGGCGCCGGCGCCATCCCTTCTTGCAGCGCTATGGCTGCCGGCTGTTCATCTAAGCGGCGGGCCAGGTCATTCAGCTCCCAGCGCATGTGCTGGTTGACCAGCGCGAAGAACTGGCGCACGGTCTGCGGGCGGACCGAGCGCATCGCCTTGAGCAGGCGCTCCACCACGGCGCTGAGCAGTTCGTCGGCCTGCAAGTTCAAGGGCGGCAGCGTCAGCCGCGCGTAATTGCGGTGCAGAAGATTCGCGCACAGAAGATGCAAACGGCGGGCAGATCGGTCGAGCAGCGCCCGCACGATCGGCTCGGCGGGCTGGTCCCCGGCCAGGGCGTTCAGGTAGCGCTGGACGGCGCCGGTGGTGGGTTCGCCGCTCATGAGGAGTTGGGACCGAGGGGTCGGGGCGTCGGCGTCGATCATAACAGATGCCCTGTCCCTCCGCCACGCTCAGAAGGGTAATGGAAAAGTTAGGCCGGATGACGGTTTGATCCGGTGAAAGCGCGGCGCACAATGAGGTACGCCTTTCCGGGCATGATCCGCGAGAGGAGGATTGCATGTTGGAGGCGACGGCGAAGTTGAACACGCACCATTGGCCGCCCTACTGCGTCCCGCAGACGGCCGCGAACCGAGAGAACCGCCACGCCCCAGATTTGCACATTCTGGAAATTGAGGACAAGAAGGCTGACGTCGGCGCCGGCCGCCTGCTCTTCATCGGCGACGCAACGACGCAAAGGCAGCAGCAGTTGCGCCAGGCGTTCCCCGCGCCCGTCTACCGGGTGCGGACAGCCGGCGACAGCGACTTCGGACTGGAGCAGGTCCGCAGCGATTCGCCGGACGTGATCGTCCTCGACCAGTGCTTGCCGGATGGGTGCGGGTTGGAGGTCTATCAGCAAATCCGCCGCATCAACGCCCACGTCCCGGTTGTTTTCGTCGCCCGGCACAGGCGGGCCGACGCCGCTATCGAGGTCATCAAGCACGGCGCCTACGACTGCCTGTTTCAGCCGCTCGACTTGCCCCAGCTGCAGCGGGTGGTCGGCGAGGCGCTGGACGTCGCCCGGCGCATGCGTCAGCCGGCCGTGGCGGAGGAAAACGAGGCGGACGCGAGCGTCGAGGCCGGCATGATCGGGTCCTGCCCGGCCATGGCCGAGGTATACAAGGCCGTCGGCCGCGTCGCCGCCCAGGACATGCCGGTGCTGATCACCGGCGAGAGCGGCACGGGCAAGGAGCTGATCGCCCGCGCGGTCCACCGCCACGGCCCGCGGGCGAAAGCGCCCTTCCTGGCGCTCAACTGCGCCGCCATTCCTGAAAACCTCCTGGAAAGCGAGCTGTTCGGCCACGAGAAGGGCGCCTTCACCGGTGCCGACCGCCGACGCATCGGCAAGTTCGAGCAGTGCCACGGCGGCACGCTCTTCCTGGACGAAATCGGCGACATGCCGCTGTCGCTCCAGGCGAAGATTCTGCGGCTTCTTCAAGAACAATCCTTCGAGCGCCTCGGCGGCAACGAGACCATTCGGACCGACGTGCGGATCATCACCGCGACGCACCGAGACCTGGCGGTCTGGTCGGCTGAGGGGCGATTCCGGCCGGATCTGTACTACCGGTTGGGCGTCTTCTCCATCCACCTGCCGCCGTTGCGCGAGCGCGGCGACGATCTTGCCGTACTCGTGCGGTACTTCCTGCGCCGCTTCAGCCGGGAGCTGGGGCGGGAGGTCCGCGCGGTTTCCCTGGAGGCGATGGAGCGGCTGCACGGCTACTCCTGGCCGGGCAACATCCGGGAGCTGCAGAGCGTGCTCAAGCAGGCCCTGCTTCAAGCCAGCGGCCCGGTCCTGCTGCCGGCCTTCCTGCCCGAACTCGCAACGGAGCGAGCCGGGAGCGTCGGCGACCGGAGCGCTCCGGCTGCTGACGGGCCCGGCTCGCCTGCCCTCAACCTGGAACCATTCATCCGCCGGCGGTTGGCGCGGGACGCTCAAGACCTGTATGCGAAAACGCGCCGCGAGGTGGACCGAGTCTTGCTGCCGCGCGTCCTGGAGTTCACCCGCGGCAACCAGTTCCAGGCGGCCCGCCTGCTGGGGATCGCCCGGCAAACCCTGCGCGCGAAGCTCCGCGACCTGGGGCTGCACATCACGCAATCCGCCGAAGCCGACGAAGCATGAGACGTGGGGCTTCGGCACGATGTACGCGGCCTTGCACTGCGTGGATGGGTCTGCGGCCAGGGGATCGGCCGAATTACGGCCCCGGCTGCCCCAGCGCGTTCGCGATCTGCTGCTCCAAGGCTGTCAGCTGCTGCTCCTGCAGATCGTTCTGCTGGGCCGCGACCGCCGTCTGCTGCTGCAATATGCCCATCTGCAAAGTCGCGAAAGGCCCCAGCGGCTGCGCCGGTACGGCGTTCAGCTGCTGCTGCAAGGCCGTCACCTGTTGCTGGAGTTGTTTCACGGCGTTCTGCTGCAACAGCAAGGCGGCCTGTTGCTGCTGCAAGGCGCTCATCGAGGGTTGCTGTGAAACGAACAGCTGCTGCTGGGCGATGGTCAGCGTCGTTTGCTGAGCGGAATTCATCGCCTGCTGCAGAAGCATGGCGTTCACCTGCTGCTGCAGGGCGTTTACCTGCTGCATCCCCTGGCGCGCCGCCCGTCGCTTCGCCGGCGGATTGCTCATCGGCGGGGCGCCGCTCTGCTGGGCGTGCGTCTCGCCGGCCGACAGCAAGAGCGCCAGAATCCCGAACGCCAGCCCTGCGGTGGACTGCTTGTTTGCAGCAAACATGGCCGCCTCCTAATTGGACTTCGCGGGGTCGGCCGGCTGAACCGCCGTCCCGTCGGCCAGCTCGTCGCCGGGCCGCACGATCACCGCGGCCCCCTCGTTCAGCCCGTCCAATACCTCCATTTCCGTGCCGAAATCGCGCCCGGTCTGGACTTTCTGATAATGGACGGCGTTCCGCTCGTCCAGCACGCCGACCCACGCTCCGTCGGCGCGGAACGTGATCGCCGCGCTCGGGACCATGACCGTGGGCGCCAGGCGCGGGAAGTTGAAATTCACCTGAAGGTACATGCCCGGCAGCAGGGCGCCGTCGGGGTTGGGCACATCCACCTCGGTCAGCAGCGTACGGGTGTTGGGGTCCAGCGAGTTGGCCGTGCGCGTCACCCGGCCGGAATACTTGCGATTGGGATCCTCGCGCCGGTAGACCTCGGCGTACTGCCCGTCCTGGATGCCCGAGGCGAACACCTGCGGCACATTGACGAAGACGCGCACCACGTCAATCTGAGCTAGGCGGAACAGCGGCAGGGTGGTCGGGTCGTCGGCCGTGATGAGCGCCCCCTTGTCGTAGTTGCGCACGGTGATGACGCCGTGGAAGGGCGCCTGGATCTTCTCGAAGGATTGCAGGTCGGCGTACCGCTGCACCGACGCTTTGTTGACGCCGATGGCGGCCTGTGCGGCCTTGACGCTGGCCTCCGTCGTGCCCAGCGTGGCCCGATCTTGATCGACCTGCTGGGCCGGCACGGCGACGTTCCCCGCCTGGACGTCCCGCGACAGGGTGATCTTGGCCAGGTCGTAATTGGCCTGGTTCAGCTTGAGGTTCGCCTCCGCTTGGGCGAGATCGGCCTGCGCCTGGGCCAGCTGGTCGTCCACGTCCGGGGAGGAAATATTCGCGAGCAGCTGGCCCTCCTCGACGCGGTCGCCGATGTCCACGCGCCGTTCGCTCAGGTAGCCGGTGGCGCGGGCGAAGAGCGCCGCCTCGTAGAGCGGCAGGCAGTTGCCGGGCAGCTCGCGCTGGGCGTCGGCCGGGGCGCGCGTGGCGACGGCCGTCTGCACGATCGGCGTGGCGGCGGCTTTTGCGGCGGCTGCGGCGTTCAGCGCCTGCGTGCTTTGGAGCCGGGGGAGGAGTCCAACAGCGAACAGGCCGCCCAGGCCGACGAGAAGCAGCGCCCCCAGTCCGATCATCCCCCAACGGCCCCGCAGTGAGCGGCGGGCGCGTAGGGGCGGGGTTACCCCGCCCCTACCTTTGTCGCAGTCGGCGCGGCCGTTCAAGGATTCGCTGTGCGAAATGCCGTTCATGATTGGCCTCCCTGGAGCATGATTTCTTCCGGCGAGCGGCTGGCTTGCAGGGGCGGGGTAACCCCGCCCTTACCCTCGCCAGCCGGCTCGCCACGGTCGCTCGCCGCGTCGTCTCCGTCTTGTTCCGGCCGCGGCGCCTTCCGCCGCAGCAGGCGGTACATCACTGGCACGAACACCAGCGTGAACAGCGTGGCGACCAGCAGGCCGCCGATGACGGCCCGGCCCAGCGGCGCGTTCTCCTCGCCGCCGTCGCCCAGGCCGAGCGACATTGGCAGCATCCCGACGATCATCGCCAGGGCCGTCATCAGCACCGGCCGCAGCCGCGTCGTCCCCGCCGATAGAGCCGCGGCGCGGGCGTCCTTGCCCGCCCGCCGCTCGTCGTTGGCGAAGGTGACCATCAGAATGCTGTTGGACGTGGCCACGCCGACGCACATCATCGCTCCCATCAGGGCCGGCACGCTGATGGTCGTGTGCGTGGCGAACAGAATCCAGACGATGCCGGCCAACGCCCCGGGCAGGGCGGTGAGGATGATGAATGGGTCGAGCCACGACTGGAAGTTCACCACCATCAGGAAATAGACCAGCAGCACCGCGAACACCAGTCCGCCGGCCAGACCCAGGAACGAGCTGTTCATGCTCTGCACCTGGCCGCGGACGTTGATCGTGCTGCCGCGCGGCAACTCCGCCTTCAGCGAGTCCACGACCTTTTGCACGTCCGCGGACGCCCCGCCCAGGTCGCGCCCCTGTACCCCGGCGTAGATGTCGTAGACGCGCTGGACGTTGTAATGGTTGACCACCTGCTCCGAGGTGGTGCGGCGGAGATTGATCAGGTTGCTCAGGAGCTGCGGCTGCCCCGTGGTGGGCAGGTTCGGCGTGTTCACCATCGCCGTGCCGCCGGCGTTCGTGGCGCCGGCTGCGCCGATGTTGACGATGATCGGCGTGCTCTCAAGCGCCGCGACAGAGTTCATGTGCCAGTCCGGGGTCTGCACGGCCACGCGGTAGTTGACGCGGTTCTGCGGGTTGACCCAGTAGTTGGGCGAAACCTGGTAGGTGGAGCTGAGCGAGACCAACAAGTTGTTGGCCACGTCGTTCTCCGTCAGGCCGAGCTGCGACGCCTCGATGCGGTCCACGTCCACGCGCAGGTCGCGCCGGTCGGTGATCTGGTGGATGTGGACGTCGGTCAGGCCGGGGAGCTTGGCGATCCCGGCTTGCAGTTTCTTGGCGAGCGCGAGGTTGTCCTTGGCGTCCACGCCGACCACCTGCACGTCGATCGGTGCCGGCAGGCCGAAGTCGAGGATCTGGCTCGTGATGTCGGCCGGCATGAAATAGAAGGTGCAGCCGGGGAAGCGGTTCGGCAGCTCGCGCCGCAAACGGGCCACATAGTCCTCGGTCGGCTTGTGGTTCGGCTTGAGGGAGACGAGGATCTCGCCGTCGGAGTCGCTGACCGTGCCGTTGTCCAGGTAGGCCATGATGGTGAACGACTGCGTCAGCCCCATGTTGTCGAGGATCATGGACCGTTCCTGGTCGGGCACCACCTGGCGGATGACGTCCTCCACCCGACCGAAGAGCGCCTCGGTTTCCTCAATGCGCGTGCCGGCCGGGGCGCGGACGTGCAGCCGGAACTGGCCGGCGTCCACGGCTGGGAAGAAGTCCTGACCGATCGTCGGGAACAGCGCCAGCGACGCCAGGGCGAAGCCGAGCATCGCCCCTGCTGTCAGCCACGGACGGTCGATGGCCCGGCCCAGCAATCCGGTATAGGCCGACCGCAGCCGTTCGAAGGCGCGATCAAAGGCGTGGTGGACGCGCCATATCGTGTTGGAAAGCCACACGAAGGGGAAGGCGAGGGCGTTGAACCGACTCCCTTGCTTGGGCTGCGGGCTCGTGTCGCCGCCTTGGTAGAGATGCATCTCCTTCGGCAGCAGGTACAGCATCATCGTCGGCACGAGGGTGCGCGACAGGAAGTACGACGCCAGCATGGCGAAGACGACGGCCAATGCCAGCGGAATGAACAGCGACGCGGCCGGGCCGGTCAGAAACACAACGGGTAGGAAGACAATGCAGATGCAAAGCGTGGACACCAGGGCGGGCGTGGCGACCTGGGCGGCGCTGTCCAGGATGGCCTCGCGCATGGTTTTCCCCCTCACCCTACCCTCTCCCCCAACCGATGGGGGAGAGGGTAGGGTGAGGGGGGCGCCCATGTTGCGGTGGGTGTTTTCCAGCTCCACTGTGGCGTCGTCCACCAGGATGCCGACCGCCAGGGCCATGCCGCCCAGCGTCATGATGTTGAGCGACTGCCCCATCGCCCACAGCACGATGATCGACGTCAGGATCGACAGCGGGATCGACACGGCCACGATGAGCGTGCTGCGCCACGATCCGAGGAACAGCAGGATCATGAGGGCCGTCAGCCCCGCCGCGATCGCCCCCTCCTTGAGCACCCCCTGGACCGCGTTCTCCACGAACACGGACTGGTCGAAGAGAAATTCTAGCTTGATATCCGGCGGCAGCTGGGCCTGAACGCCGGGCATCGCCTCGCGGAGCCGCCGGACGATGTCGATGGTGGAAGCGCCCTCGGCCTTGAGAATGGTCATCAGCACCGCCCGCCGGCCGTCGCGCCGGACGATGTTGGTCTGCACGGCGAAGCCGTCGCGCACGTGGGCCACGTCCTTGAGATAAATCGGAACGCCGTTGACCGTCTTGACCGGCATGAAGTTGAACGTATTGACCAGGTCGGGGCTGTTGTTGAGCTTGACGTCGTACTCGGTGTCGCCGATCTTGGCGGTCCCGGCGGGGATGATCGGGTTCTGGTTCAGGACGGTTGTGGCGATGTCATTGGGCGACAGGCCGCGGGCATAGAGTTCCGGCAGGTCAAGATCGACCATGACCTGGCGCACCTTGCCGCCGTAAGGCTGGGGCACACGCGCCCCCTGGACCGTGCCGAGCCGCTGGATGATGAAGTTGGAGGCGTAGTCGTAGAGCTGGGCCTCGGTGAGCGTGTCGCTGGAGACGGCGATCTGGACGATGGGGACGCTGGTGGCGCTGTACTGGACGATGTAGGGCGGCGTGATGCCGGGCGGCAGGACCTTGAGCAGCGTCTGGCAGGTGGCTGTGATCTGGGCCTCGCCGTCCGCGACCTTCGCGCCGGGGTAGAAGTAGACGCGAATGACGCCGACGCCGTCGAGCGACTGGCTTTCGATGTGTTCGATGCCGTTGACGGAGGCGGTCAGAACGCGCTCGTTCACGAGGATGATGCGCGTTTCGATCTCGTCGGCCGGCATACCAAAATACTGCCAGACCACGGAAACGACGGGGATGTTGACTTCGGGGAAGATGTCGGTGGACATGCGGTTAATGCTGACCAGACCGAGCACGCCGATCAGCAGCGCGACCACCACGAACGTGTAGGTACGGCGCAAGGCCAGTCGAACGATCCACATGGTCTCCTCCGGGTCATCCCGCGCCAATCCGGTGCGGCAAGGCGGGTCGCGTCCGTGCGACCCGGCGCCTCTTCGGTTTTTCGCTACTTCGCTGCCGAGCCGGCTGTAGCCGCTTGCGTGAAATCGACCGTGGTCTCGCTGTTCGCTTGGACGTTGATGCGGCGCGTCTCATCCTCGACGCGGCCATCGCCGCCGGTCCAACGGGCGCGCACGTAGTACGAGTAGACCATGCCCGTCTGCAGCGGCGGAGACTGGTACTCCCGCTGTACGCCGGTCTGCTGCGTCGCCGCGCCGTCGAACCACACCTGGGCGCCAGGCGGGACGCGCACGTCAACAGTCGCCGGGCCGGATGAGGAAGCAGTCGCCGCAACGGCCGCCGCTGGAGTCACGGCGTTGAAGGAGGCGACTTGCGGCGGCGCGGCCGGCGCTCCGTAGTCCGGCGCGGTGGTGACGGCGTAGGGGTCTGTGTAGATGTTGGGGGAGTAGTAGTCGTTCGGCGAGTAGTAGTAGTCCGGCGTTAAGTCATAGCCGCCGGAGAGGTATGCCGGCGAGCCGTACAGCAGCGGCGAGTAATAGCCCAAGCCGTAGCCGTAGCCGTAATGGCGATATCCGTAGTCGCCGTGGTAGCCGCCGAAATAGCCGGAGCGGTAGCCGCCGTGATAGCCGCCGCCATAAAAGCCGCCGGCGTGGTAACCCCCGGCGTGGAACCCGCCCCCGCCATGGAACCCGCCCCCGCCATGGCCGCCGCCGCCGTGTCCCGCGGCCAGGACGTTCGGCGGGGCGGCCGCCAACGCCAGGAGCGCCGCCGCCAGGACGGCGGGCCGCCACGATTGGAGCATGGAACGCAACATGTTCTTCTCCTTCCGCGATCGCGGAATGCGGACGGGCTTGGGTCACGGCGCCTGCCGGGCCGCCGCCCGCCTGGAAGCCTTCTACGGGAGGCGGGTAAAAGCAGCCGGCGCGCCGAACGGAGAAAGCCTCGTCGGCTGCACACGCGGAACCGGTCGTTTCCTGCTGTTTTTTGCGGGAAATCACGGGAAAAAGCGGGGATGGGTTTTTGGGTCCGTGCCGTCGTCCCCGGCCGCAAATCGCGTGGCGTGAAGCAGCGCCGTGGCACTGGAATGGCCACTCTGACAATTTCGCTGTCGTGCAATCCCGGCGCTTTGACGTGAAGTCCAGTTTTACGTCGGTCGCTGCGGGCTTATCTCCGCGGTCCGAGCCTGGCTTTGCGGCCATCCGCAAGATTCGGCCGATGCATTCTCGGCGCCCGGCGCGGCTCTTGCGTGGCACACCCTTGTCGGCCCGCCGTCACGTGGAGGTGAATCGGCGGTATGCAACTTTACGGGGTTTATACCTCTTATAAGGAGATGCAACCAATGAACGTCAAACGACTCGGCAAGTCTGACCTGCGTATCACCCCGATCGGGTTTGGCGCCTGGGCCATCGGCGGCGCCGGTTACGAATGGGGTTGGGGCGCGCAGGACGACGCCGACTCCATCGCCGCCATCCACGAAGCGCTGGACGCCGGCGCCAACTGGATCGACACGGCCGCCGTGTACGGCCTCGGCCGCTCGGAAGAGGTGGTCGCCAAGGCGCTGGAGGGAAGGAACGACCGACCCTACGTCTTCACCAAGTGCGGCATGGTCTGGGACAAAAAGGGACGGATCAGCAACCGCCTGATGGCCGACTCTATCCGCCGCGAGTGCGAGGCCAGCCTGCGGCGGCTGCGAGTGGACGCCATCGATCTCTACCAGATCCACTGGCCGAAGCCGGCGGAGGAAATCGAGGAGGGGTGGGCGATGATGGCCGAACTCCAGCGAGAAGGCAAGGTCCGCTGGATCGGCGTTTCCAACTTCGACGTCGAGCAGCTGCGCCAGGCCCAGGCGATCGCCCCAGTCACGTCGCTGCAGCCGCCGTACTCGCTGGTTCGGCGGAAAGTCGAGGAGGAAATCCTGCCGTTCTGCTACCACCACCACATCGGCGTGATCGCCTATTCGCCGATGGCGTCGGGTCTGCTGACCGGCGCGATGACCCGCGAACGCGTTGCCGGGCTGCCGGCCGACGACTGGCGGCGGCGCAGCCCCGACTACCAGGAACCGCTGCTGTCCCGCAACCTCCGCCTGGTGCGGCTGCTGCAGGCCATCGGCCAAAAGCACGGCCGGTCGCCGGCCGAGGTCGCCGTGGCCTGGGTGCTGCGTCACCCAGCCGTGACCGGCGCCATCGTGGGCGCGCGGCGGCCGGGCCAGTTCAAGGGGGTTGTGGGCGCCGCCGAGCTGCGTCTCAGCCCTCACGAGGTCGCTGAGATCGAGGCCTTTTTCGTCCTTGAGGCGCGTCGGGCCGGCGCATCGCCCTCGACGGTCGCTGCCGTCGCGCCCACCCCGGCGCCGGCGACGCATTAATAGCGTCCGGAAGGAGAGGTATCTGGAACTGTGATTTTAGTGACTGTCCCATAAGCTTCTCCCCTCTCCCCGGTACTCCGGGGAGAGGGGTCGGGGGTGAGGGGTTTTTGGCCCAGGAAACCATGCCCCCTCGCCCCTCTCCCCCGAGTACGGGGGCGAGGGGCTTATGGGACAGACTCTAACCCTTCAGCGGGTTAATGCGGCAGGCGCCGCCTGTCCTCGCAGGGCGTCGAGCGACAGGCCGCCTGCCTCCCGCAGCAGTTCCTCCGCCATCGCCTCCAGCCGAGCGACCAGCGGCCGAGCCTCTTCGAGCCGGCCGCCTGCCGCATGATCTTCGAGGTCGGACGCCACGCCGCCGGCCCTTGTGGAAAACGTCGCGACCATGCTCGACAGCTTGTGCGCGGCCTCGCGCAAGCGCGGCGCGTCCTGCTGACCCAGAGCTTCCTGTACGGCCGCCAGCTGATTCGGCAGGCTGGCTCGAAATGCCTGACAAATCTTCTCCAGAATAGCCGCATCGCCCCCGCAGGCGGCGAGCAGCACCGGCGCGTCCAGAAGGGATGAGGGATGAGGGATGAAGGATGAGCCAGGAGGGACGCCCGGCTTTCCTTCATCCTTCATCCCTCTTCCCTCATCCCTCAGAAGGGCCCGTTCGATCGCCGCCCACAGGTCGGCGGCCCGGATCGGCTTGATCAGGAAATCGTCCATGCCGGCCGCCAGGCACTGCTCGCGGTCCGCGTTCCGCGACCGCGCGGTCAGGGCGATGATGGGCAAATGGCCGCCCGTCGAGCGCTCCCGCTCACGGATCGCCCGGGCGACTTGAAAACCGTCCATTTCCGGCATGTGGACGTCCAGGAGCAGCAGGTCGAAGGTTCCTTCCTCCGCCAGCGCCAGTGCGTCCCGGCCGTTGTTCGCCAGCCGCACCTGATGTCCGCGTCGCCCCAGCAGCTGCTCCAGGAGCTGCGCATTGAACTCGTTGTCCTCGGCCGCCAGGATGCGCAGCGGCGAGCGGCTGCTCTGCAGGGGCGGGGTAAGCTCGTTCCCACCCTCACCGGCCGGCTCATGCCGGCCGCTCGCCGACGGGTGCGGCTGCGGTCCGAAACGGGCTGTGAAGGCGAAGGTGCTGCCGCGCCCCGGCTCGCTGTCCACCGTGATCGTCCCGCCCATCAGGGCGACCAGCCGCGAGGCGATGCTCAGGCCCAGGCCGGTGCCGCCGTACTTGCGCGTGGTCGAGGCGTCCTCCTGCTCAAAGGCCCGGAAGATCGACGCCTGCTTGTCCTTGGGGATGCCGATGCCGGTGTCGCGGACCGAGAAATGCAGAACGATGAATGATGAATGATGAATATCAGAACCCGAATCGCTGGAGTCGTCTGGATTCATCATTCCGCATTGATCATTCATCATTTTCACGGCGACGACCACCTCGCCTCGTTCCGTGAATTTGATCGCATTACCCACCAGGTTAAGCAGCACTTGCCGCAGCCGGCCCGCATCCCCGACGAGGGCGTCCGGCGCGTCCGGCTCGATGTGACAGGCCAGCTCCAGCCCCGCCGCCTGGGCGCGCGCGGCCAGGGCCCGCAGCGTGTCCCCAACCGCCGAACGCAGCGAGAAGTCGGCATGGTCCAGCTCCATCTTGCCGGCCTCGATCTTGGAGAAGTCGAGCAGGTCGTTGATGATGCCCAGCAAACTGTCTGCCGCCGACTTGACCGTCCGCAGGCACTGCCGCTGGTCGTCCGTCAGCGGCGAGTCGAGGACCAGCTCGGTCATGCCGAAGATGGCGTTCATGGGGGTGCGGATCTCGTGGCTGACGTTGGCCAGGAACTCGTCTTTGGCCCGGTTGGCCGCCTCCGCCGCCTCCTTCGCCTGCCGCAGCTCTATCCCCCGCAGCTTGCGCTCGATGCCCAGGGCGATCAGGGCGGCCGTCGATTCCAGCGCCTGAAGCACGGCCGGCGACAGGGGCCGGCGGGCGAACATGCCGAGCACGCCCAGCAGGCGGTCGTTGACGACGAGGGGGAAGCCGGCGAAGGCGACCATGCCCTCGCGCTTGGCCCAGTCCGGGTCGCTGACGCACGGGTCGGTCTGGACCTCGTTGGTGAGCACCGGCCGACGCTCCCGGGCGATCCGGCCGATCTTGAGCCGTCCGATAGGGATACGGGAGTGGTCGCCGTCCAGGTGGGTGTACAGGCCCGCGCTGGCCTGCAGCTCCAGAACTTCCTCGCCGGGCGGCAGCCACCAGATGCGCGCGAAGGCCGCGTCCAGGTAACGCACCAGGGCCTCGGCGCAGGGCTGGAGGAACTCGTTCAGCGTGACGCCGCCGCTCAGGGCGACGCCCACGTCGCGGCCCAGCTCGGCCAGCCGAGCGCGCTCGGCATCCGCCTCCTTTGCGCGCCGCAGCTCCGCTTCCAGCCGCTTGCGCTCCGAGATGTCCTGGAGCACCGCGATGGAATAGGCGGGGGCGCCCGCCGCGTCGCGCTGGAGCGAGATAAACAACTCCACCCAGACGGGCGAACCGTCCTTGCGAACGTAGCGCTTCTCCAGCGCGTAGCTGGCCAGCTCGCCCCGCATGAGCGGCGCGAAGAATTCGGCCCCCACGGCCAGGTCGTCGGGGTGCGTGAGGTCCCGAAACGTCTTCCCGAACAGCTCCTCGCGGGGGTAGGCGACGATGGCGCAGAACTTCTCGTTGACGCGCAGGAAGCGGCCGTCGGCGTCCGTATGGAAGATGCCGACGGCGGCATTCTCGAATGTGCCGCGGAACCGCTGCTCGCTTTCCCGCAGCGCCTGCTCGGCCTGGCTCTTCTCGATGGCGACGGCGGCCGTGCGGGTGAAGATGTCCACGGTGCGCAGGTCTCGCGGCGTGGGACTCCGCGGCTGCTTGTAATATGCGGCGAACGTGCCGAGCACCTCGCCGGTGCTGGAGAGGATGGGCGACGACCAGCAGGCGCGCAGGCCGTGAGGCAGCGCCAACCCGGCGTAGGGCGCCCACAGGGGATCGTTGGCGATGTCCGAGACGTAGACAGGCTCGCGACGGTACGCCGCCGTGCCGCACGACCCCACGGACGGACCGATGGAGAAGCCGTCGATCGCTCGGACGTAACTCTCGGGAAGGCTCGGCGCCGCTCCATGCCGCATGTGGACGCCGTCGGCGTCGAGCAGGAGTACGGAGGTCAGCATTTCACCATGCGCCAGGTCTTCCATCCCCCGGCAAAGGGCCGACAGGACGTGGGGCAGCGGCTCACCCTGGACAATCATCTTCAGGATGTGCTTTTGGCTTATGAGCAGCGCTTCGTCCTGTTTGCGTTCCGTGACGTCCCGGGCCAGGGAAACCAGGAACCGCCGGCCGCCCTCCATGAATTCCTGCGCCCGGATCTCTACCGGAAAGATCGTCCCGTTCTTGCGCCGATGTCGGGACTCGAACGCGGCCGTCTTACCGGCGGCGAGCTGCCGCAGGAGGTCCTCACGGCGGGCCGGGGTGTGGTCGGGGTCGAAGTCGAAAGCGTTCATTCCCAGCAGCTCGTCCCGCGTGTACCCCAGGCTCTCGCACGCCTGGCGGTTCGCGTCCAGAATGCGGGCCGTACCTTCCTCGTGCAGGAAGAACGCGTCGGCGGCGTGGTCCACGAACGTCCGAAACCGCTGTTCGCTTTCCCGCAGCGCTTCTTCGGACCGCTTGCGTTCGGTAATGTCCTCGGCCAGGCCGGCGAAACGCGACGGACTGCCGCCGGTGTCGTGGACGGGGAAGGCGCGGCTTCGCAGCCAGCGGACCAAGCCGTCCGGGCGCATCAGCCGGAACTCCGCCTCCGGGAAAGCGCCGCGCCGGTACCGCTCTAGAATCGCCGCCATCTTGTCCCGGTCGTCGGGGTGGAGGATCCGGACCCAGGATTCCGGCTTATCGTAGAGTTCCTGGCGCGACCGCCCCGCCGCCTCTTCGTAGCCGGGGCTGATATACAGTATCCGGCCGTCCCGTGCGTCCATCATCCAGTAGATCTCGTGGATATTCTCCGCCAGTTGCCGGAAGCGCTCCTCGGTCTCGCGCAGGGCCTCCTCGGCCCGCCGCCGCTCCCGCTCCACGAGGCGGCGCCGCGCCCGGTGCAGGGACTCGCACAGGGCGCTGACGATAACTCCGACCACAAGGAAGAGGACCAAAGCCGCCACGTCGTTGACGCTGCGAACGTGGAACGGGCTGAGCTGCTTGGTGAAGAAATAGTTCGCGGCCAGGGCGCTGAGGCCGGTGGCCAGCAGGCCGGGCCAGAAGCCGCCGAAGTACGCGGCGACCATGACCGCCGGCAAAAAGGTCATGTGGGGGACCGCGTCCTCCAGCAGCGGCCAAAGCGGCCAGCGGATCAAAAGACAAGCGGCCGTGGCCAGCACGGCCACGGCGCAGGCGACCAGCCGGGCGCGGAGTGTTTCGCGCATGACGACCTCGCATGGCGGCGCGGGTGGACAGCCCCCGCCGCGGTTCCGAAAATGAATCTGACGTCTCGGCTTCCATTCTCATTTCCCCCTCGCCTTACCCTCTTTCCCCAGGACAGAGGGTAAGGCGAGGGGGAGCGGGTGCTGCATGCCTCGCCTGCTGCTCATCGACGACGACGCGGCCCTGATCCCGGAGCAGGTGCGCCAGGCCTTTTCGCAGCACCGCGTCGCTGTGGCCGGCTCCGGCGCCGAGGGGCTGGAGCTCGTTCGCGCCGACCCGCCCGACGTCATTCTGCTTGACCTGCGTCTGCCCGACCAGTCCGGGCTGGAGGTCTATCAGCAGGTCCGCCGGATCGACGCGCGGATTCCCGTCATCTTCATCACGATGACCAAGGGAGCGGACGCGGCCATCGAGGCGATGAAACAGGGGGCCTACGACTACCTGTTCAAACCGCTCGATCTGCACCAGCTGCGGCGCGTGGTCGGCGAGGCCCTGGAGGTCGCCCGGCGGATGCGCGAGCCGGCCGTGCTCGCCGATAACGCGGCCGACGCGGACGTGGACGGCGCCATCGTCGGCGGCTGCCCGGCCATGCGGGACGTCTACAAGGCCGTCGGCCGGGTCGCCGCCCAGAACGTGCCGGTGCTGATTACTGGAGAAAGCGGAACCGGCAAGGAGCTGGTGGCCCGCGCCGTCTACCAGCACGGTCCCCGCGCCAAGGCGCCTTTCCTGGCCCTGAACTGCGCCGCCATTCCAGAGCAGCTGCTGGAAAGCGAGCTGTTCGGCCATGAAAAGGGCGCCTTCACCGGCGCCGACCGCCGACGCATCGGCAAGTTCGAGCAGTGCAACGGCGGCACGCTGTTCCTGGACGAAATCGGCGACATGCCGCTGTCGCTCCAGGCGAAGATCCTGCGGCTTCTTCAAGAACAATCCTTCGAGCGCCTCGGCGGCAACGAGACGGTCCAGACCGACGTGCGGATCATCGCGGCGACGCACCGCGACCTGGCCGCGTGGTCGGCCGAGGGAAAATTCCGGCCGGACCTGTATTACCGGCTGGGCGTCTTCTCCATCCACTTGCCTGCCCTGCGCGAGCGCGGCGACGATCTGCCGCTGCTGGTGCGGCACTACCTCCGGCGCTTCAGCCGGGAGCTGGGGCGGGAGGTGCAGGAGATTGCGGCGGAGGCGCTGCAGCGGCTGTCCGCTTACCCCTGGCCGGGCAACATCCGGGAACTGCAGAGCGTGCTGAAACAGAGCCTGCTCCAGGCGAGCGGCACGGTGCTGCTTCCGGCCTTCCTCCCCGAACTCCCGGCACGATCCGGCGACGCCGCCGCGGCCACCACCGCGGCGCAGGACCTGAGCCTGGAAGCGTTCATCGACCAACGGCTCACGCCCGAAGCGTCCGACCTTTACGCGGAGGTGCATCGTCAGGTGGACCGCCTCCTGCTGCCCCGCGTTTTGGAGCACACGCGCGGCAATCAGTACCAGGCGGCCCGCCTGCTTGGGATCGCCCGCCAGACGCTGCGCCAGAAGCTTCGCGACCTGGGGCTGCACATAACACCAACCGTCGAAGCCGACGAAAACGACCCGTCTTAGAGCCTTTCCCCGCGACTTCTGAGGCCGCGGCCTGATTGGGACCCGGCGTTTCCTATGTCGCGTCAAGTTCCTGACCCGTAAAGTCGATATCATCGATATCGTCAACTCGTCGGCGCCCTGATCGCCCTTGTCAGCGCCCGGACTCCACGGCCCGGCTTCGGTCGTCCCTTCCCCACCGGTGAATCTCGGAGAGCGCCGATGCGCCGCGCCATGTTTTTCATCGGCATGGTTTCGACCCTCAGCGGCTGCGCCACCCAGCGGGCCCTGCGGGACGACACGGTGCGGACATCGAACACGCTGACGGACCTGGCCTACAAGCAGGTCCTCGACAACGTGGCGCGGTTCCACGACGACCCCGATACGGTCCCCTCCTTCGCCGTAGCCAGCTCGGGGACCGTCGCGGTCAACGACCAGGCGGGCGCGGGCGTCAGCCCTAACTACTCGCCGACCCTCACTTTTGCCCAGCAGGGCGCCGGCTCGGGGCTGGAGATCCTCTCCCTGCTCTTCCCCTTCTCCGTCCAGAGGACCACGGCCGAGAACTGGTCGCTGACGCCCATCACCGACGCCGACAACCTGCGCCGCCTGCGCTGCGCCTTCCGGCTGCTGGTCCTGGGCGAGGCGACCCCCAACTATGAATTCTGCACCAAACAGATGAAAGAATTCTTCGCCGGCGAGGAGGCCGACCTGGCCGACTACTTCCCGCCGCGCGGCTGGTACGGCGTCGGATGCAAAAAGGACGTTCCCAAGGACGCCTGCTACGTCGGCTGCCACTGCAACACCTACGTCTGGGTGACGGCCGAGGGGAGGAACGACCTGGCCCTGTTCACCATGGGCGCGCTGGACCTGGCGACCGGCAGGATGCGCACGCCGCAAAAGACCGTGGTTCGCACCTACAAGGGCGCGGAGAAGCCCGAGAACCTCGTGGAGACCAAGGTGACGACGACCGAGGACGACGAGGAGGCGCTCAAGGCGATCAAAGAAGGGCGGACCCGGCCGCCGAACCGCCCCCGCCTCACCGAGCCGCCGCCGTTCAACCCCGGCATGTTCGTCCTGCCCCGGCCGTGAGCCCCATGCACGGTTACACATCACTTTCCTCGGGTGCTCGTGCAGAAGCGCGGGGAATCCGGACGATCAGGAAGCGGATGATCAGACTCCCGAGCAAAACCAACAGGCCGGCGCCGAGCAGCAACGGAGGGCCGCCCCCAACGAGCACGAGGCACACGGGGATCAGCGTCCCCCCGGCGAGCGTGAGCAGGCCGACGCGCCAAAGCTGCTCGCGGGTGCAGACCGGCGCGAGCACCGGGCGGAGGTCCGCAAGCAACAGGCCCAGGGGGATCAGGTTGAGCACGAGCAGCAGCCCCAGCGCGGTTCGGAGGACGGACGTCGCACTCTCTTGCCCCATCAAGACGGACAGGGCGAGCAGTTCCACACAGCCCAGCATCAGGGCCGAGTTGGCGAGATAACCGCCCAGCCAGCGGGCGTCTTTCCAGCCCGGTTGCGCGTTGGTGCTGAGCAGCACCCCCTTGTAGGCAGCGGACCCCAGAGCGGGCAGGAGACCGAGGACCACGGCCGTCCTGCGCACCCACTCCAGGGTCGTCCCCCCTTCCGGCAGCAGGCTGAGCGCCGCGGCCACGGTCAGCGGCGCCGAGTAGATCGTGAGACACCAGGTCCCGAGCGACATGGGCGAGCTGGGTTTAACCACCCGGAGCATGTGATGGAAGCGGAGCGGGTCGCCCAGGTCCAGCACCAGACACAGGAGGTCCGCGAGAAGGAGGACGAGGGCGATCGGATAAGCCGCTTTCGCCGCGGGGGTGAAGACCGCAGGCGCGGCCAGATCGCCAGCCGCCGCGACCAGGAACAGTCCGGTCGTCAGGTTGTTGAGCAACAGATCCAGGGCGACGAGCGTGTGCCAGTTCGGCGTCTTGGTCACCGGGCCGTTCGCATAACCGCGGCGGTTCATCGCCGGAATGGAGTCGGTACGCATCTCAACGCCCCAGGAGGAAGAACAGCGTGAGCAACACGGCGATCGCGGCCAGCGCGCTGACGACGGCGCGGACGTAATCCCCCTTCATGTGCAACCACGGGTTGAACGGCTTCTCTGGCAGTCCGTACACGGAGGGGCGATCGACCAGGAGGTAGAACGAGTTCAGCCCGGAGTACGTGTCGGTGGGGGCGTCGCCGTACAGGTGAGCGGTCGGGACGCCGCGCCGCTGAAGCTCTTCCACACGCTTGCGGGCCTTCTTGTGCAGCTCGTCGATGGGGCCGAACTGGATCGACTGGGTCGGACAGGCCTTGGCGCAGGCCGGGACGAGGCCGTCTCTCTGGCGGTCGAAACAGAGCGTGCATTTGTGCGCGTGGCCGTCGAGACTGCTGCGGGTGATGACGCCGAACGGGCAGGCCGCGATGCAGTAGGCGCAGCCGTTGCAGATGTCGGGCTGGATGTAGACGTTCTCGAACTCGTTATGGATGAGGGCGCCGGTCGGGCACGCCTGCTGGCAGGGGGCCGTGACGCAGTGCTTGCAGACGTCGCTCATCATGAGCCAGCGGCCCTGCGTGGGCTCCGTGTTGGGCAACACTTCCAGCGAGAGCCGACCGGGCGATGCCGGGGCGGCCGCTCCAT
>DATKHW010000361.1:0-12500 GCA_035546275.1 Gemmataceae bacterium | reverse complement strand
CTGCCTTTCTTCTTCCGCGGCTCTTTGCGCCTTTGCGTCTTTGCGTGAGATTCTTTTTCCTTACGGTTGCGGTCGCTGGCCGACCTTTACTTTGATCGACTGCTCCTTGCCGTCGCGCATGACCTTGAACGTCACCTCGTCGCCCGGCTTGTGGCCGGCGACGGCGCCGGCCAGGCCGGCCGGGTCGGTCACGGCGGTCGAATCGAGGGCGGTGACGACGTCGCCCTTCTTCAGACCGGCCTTGTCGGCGGGGCTGCCGGGCAGCACGTCCATGATCTCGACTCCCTTACTGTCCGCCGTGGGAGCCAGCGCGGCGCCGACGAAGCCCGCATTCGCAGCGGGAGGCGTCGGTGGAACCGGCGGCGCGAGCGGCTCGGCCGGCCGCTTGGCCAGCTTCACCTTGAACGACTGTTCCTTGCCGTCGCGCATCGCCTTGAGGGTGATCTCGTCGCCGGCCTTGTGACCGACGACGGCGTCCACCAGCGTTTTGGGGTCGGAGGCCGCCTTGCCGTCCAGGTCGGTGATGACGTCGCCCTTCTTGAAGCCGGCCTTGTCGGCCGGGCTGTCGGGAAACACTCCCGCGACGAGGACGCCCTTGCCGTTCTCGTCCGGGGCGAGCTGCAAGCCGAGGTAGCCGGGGTCGTCGGCCAGCGCCGGCCGGGCCGCCAGCATCAGGGCGCCGAAGGCGATGGGAATTGCGTAGCGAGTGAACACAGCTGCATCCTCCTACTTCTTCGTCAGTACGTCCTGAAGGGAGTACACGAACACGTCGCCGAAGCCGCGGGCCCGCGGGTGGTCGGCCGCCGCCTTTGGATCGAAGCCGGCCACGTACAGCTTGCCCGCCTTGCCGTCCAGCGCCGCCTGCGTCGCCACGATTCCCAGATCGTACACCGCCAGCGGTTTGAATTCCGGATAGGAATAGTGCTTCAAGACGCCTTCTCGCGTCAGGAAGAAGGCGCTCCCGGCGTCGGGATCGACAGCCGCCGCCGTGAACGGCCCCACCCACGCGGCGAACTGCATGTCCTCCTCGCGGTTCTCCGACGCCGTCAGCACGACGCCGGTCTTGCACAGGAGAAATCGCCCGTCCGGCGTCGCCACGACCTCGCCGTCCAGGGGGTCCTGCGGCGGCGGCGCCGCCCGGTAAGCCGCGGGCCGATCGGCCAATCTGTCCGGCAGCGGCAAGGCGTCCAGCGTCCCCGGCTTTACGCCCTGACTGGAGACGTAAAGGCGCTTTTGATCGGCCGACAGACGCAGGAAGGAGCGGTTCCACACGCCGCCCCAGCGGGCGACGATCGCCTCCTTGTCCGCATCCACGACCGATACGTCCGTCCAGTCGCCGTCGCCGCCGCTGAGGAACGCCAGACCGGCGTCCGACAGAGCTATATCATAGGGCGCGGCCGCCACGGTGAAATCCTTGCGCAGCTCCAGCTTCACCGGATCGATGATCTGCAATTCACATGCCGTTGCTCCCTTATTGATTCCGTCCACCGGCGCCATCGCCGCCAGCGTCTTGCCGTCGGGGCTGATCGCCAGGGCCTCTACGCCTGCGCCGAGACGCAATTCACCATAGCGCCGATCCGCCACGGCGTCGATCTTCACCAGCTTGCCGTCGGTGACGTTCAGGGCGTAGAGCCATTTGCGATTGAGCGACATATGCAGGGCGCCGACCGTGCCGCCGATGGGGATTATGGCCGTCGGGTGCAGGGGCGGGGTTACCCCGCCCCTGCCGTCGGAGGGTTGCGCCGACGGATTCGCCTGCGCCACGACCGGTGGATAATCGGGATTCAGGGTCGGCGAAGGCGCTTTTTCCAGCCGCCAGATGCGCACGTCGGCGTCGCGGCTGGCCGACAGCGTCGCCCGGCCCTCGTCGAGGAAGGCGACGTCGACGACCGACTCGGCGTGCTTGCGGAAGTCGCGCAGGTCCTTGCCGCTCTCCACGTCCCACAGCCGCACCGTCGCATCGGCCGAGCCGGAAAGGACGCGCCCGCCGTCCGGCGAGAAGGCGAGGCTCTTGATCCCGCCCTCGCAGCCGCGGAAGACCTGAATCGTCTTGCCGGAGTCGGCCTCCCACAGCCGCAGCGTGCGATCGTCGCCGCCGGACAGGATGCGCCGGCCGTCGGCCGAGAAAACGGCCGCCGTCACGGAATCGGCGTGGCCGACATAGGTCGTCAGCACCTTGCCCGTTTTCGCATCGGCTACGCAGACGTTATTCTCAGCGCATACCAGGCAGCGGCTGCCGTCCGGCGAAATCGCCACAGCGTTAATGTATTTTACCGGAGCGTCCAGGGTGAAATTCGCGTCGGCCGTTGCGGTTTCCAGGTCCCAGCGGATGACGCGCTCGTCGTAGCCGGCCGAGATCGCCCAGCGGCCGTTGGGCCCGAACGCCACGCACGTCACCAGGTCCTCGTGCCCCTCGAATTGGCGGATTTCGCGGGCCGTGCGCGTCTCCCACAGCCGCACCGTGCCGTCCTTGCCGCCGGAGAGCAGGCGCGAGCCGTCGGGGCTGAACGCCACGCACCACACCGACGCCGTATGGCCGATGCAGCGGCGCAGCTCGCGGTTCTCCGCCACGCCCCAGATCACCACCGATTTGTCGGCGCTGGCGAAGGCGGCCCATCGGCCGTCGGGGCTGAAAGCCACGGCGTTGGCCGGGCTGGACTGCGCCTCCAGCGGATCGACCTCGCCGGTGTTGTCGCGCAGCACCTCGCCCGTCTGGCCCGGCTGAAACACCGACCCCATCCGCAGGTCGCGCACCAGGTCGCCGAACGCCTGCGCCACGACCTGCCGCGGCACCGTGCCGCCCGGCGCCTTCAGCGGGCCGAAGCTGCGCGACAAAACCTGCGAATTCACGATCCGCGCTTGCAATTCCTCCGGTTTGAGTCCGATTTCCGCGGCCAAGGTCGGCAGGTCCACGTCGGCCTCGTACCGCAAGGTCGCATTCATGACCGGCTCGAACGGGCTGACCTTGTTGCCGGTCTTCTCCAGCGCCTTGCGGAAACGCTCGGAATCCTCCTCCATCAGCGCTCGCATTTTCTCTTTCGGTACGTACAAGGCGCGGATCGTTTCCGCATCGGTGCGCTTGAAGAATTTCGGGTTCTTGGCGACGTGGTCGCGGATCTGGTCGTCCTTGGGGTTGATGCCGCGGGCATGGCACGACATGCACGATACGCCGGCGTCCACGGCCCGATCCGGCCGCTTCGGGTCGCTGACGATGGCGGTGTTCCCCTTGTTCTGCCGCACGTCGTTGCCGTTGACGAGGCAGTACCCTTGCAGGCCGTTGGGCAGGTTGAAGATCGCCTCGCCGGCCGCGTGCTGGAAGGCGTTGCCGTCGGCCAGGCCGGGGCCGAGCGGATAGGCGAAGAGGTTGCGCCGGTCGGGCAGCAGCAAGTCGCGGTCCACCAGATTCTGCGGGATCGCCTCGAAATCATAGGTCCGCCAGTAGGCGCCGTTCATGGCGTCGTGCCGCTCGATCAGGCGGTTGTTGCGCGAAATGCCGGAGCCGAGGAAGCCGGCCCGCGCCACGCGCTCCTGCTGCACGTCGGTCGCCACATCGACGCGCAGCTGCCGTTCTAATTCAGATAAATTGGATGGAATTTGCAGCAGATCGTAATAGAGCGGGGCGAGCGAGGCGCTGGCCAGGAACCAGTCGGCCCGGACGCAGGGGACGCGCGTGGCCGTGCCGATGACCACGGCGCGGGCGGCCGCGTTGTCGTTGAGGACGCCGTAAGGATACTCGGCCAGCAGGCGGTTCCACAGATTGGCGTCCCACTGGTAGTCGCGCAGGTCGATGCGGAGGACGAGGCGGTCGGCGTCGATCGGCGTCGGCAGCGTAATGCGCGGGCTCCAGGAGAGGCTGTTGATGAGCTTGGCGACGGCGTTGCGGTAGGTCTGCAATTCGTCTTCGCCGGCGCCGGCGTCGGCGATCGGGGCGAGGCTCAGGTAGCGCAGGAATCGGCGAGAATGGCGATCCTGCCGATCCAGATCGGCGAGGATGCGCTTGAAGACGTCGGCGTCGGTCGTGATGGGTCGTTGCGCGACCGGCGTCGGCGGCAGAGCGCCGGCCTCGATCCACTGCTTGACGACGGCGACGTCGGCTTCGGAAGGCCGCGGCGTTTCGCCGGGCGGCGGCATTTTGCCGGTCGAGAGCTTCTTGAACAGCGGCGATTGATCGGGCTGGCCGGGGACGATCTTCTTGCGAGCGACCAGCTTGGCGGGGTCGAGGATGAAGTTCATGCCGCCCTCGGCCGCGCCGTCCTGGCCGTGGCAGCGGTGGCAGTTGACGGTGAGGACGCCGACGGCCTTGGCCGCCAGTTCCGTATCGGCCGCCCGCAGCGAACCGCTCCCCAGCAGGCATCCGGCGACCAGCAACAGCCAACGGCCGGGAACGGCTCGCGTCATGTTGGACTCCTGCACGGAGCCCGAAGCGCAAGCAAGGGAAAGAGGATCCCTTGCTTGCGCTTCGGGCTCGGTCGGCGAAGGCGATTCTCTCCCCTCTTTAGACGATCCGGCCGCGTCGCGCGATTGTAACGACCTGCCGTCCTCAATCCTCGTCCTCCTTCTTCCGCTTCTTCTTTTCGCGCTCCGGCGGCCGGGGGTTGAGGATGAGCCGCCTCACGGCGAACGTGACGAAGCCCACCATGACAATCACGGACGGCGCCCAGACGCCCCACAGGACGAATCCGGGGTGGGCGAACATGGCGGTCCATTCCTCGTTTTTCTCCGCCTCGCCGAACCACAAAAACCGCAGCGAGAAGGTGTAAAGCAGGTCGAACGTGAGGATCAGGCACGTGCCCAGGGCGTAAAGAATGCCGGGCAGCAGCCACAGAAACCAGGTGCCGCCGGTGACGTCCTCCACGGAGCGCGACACGGCGCGGCTGCGCGTGCGGGTGTTGTAGCCGCAGATCAGGCAGATGATCGCCTCCTCGCTCTCCATCTCGTTGGCGCATTCGGGGCAGCGCGGGGCCGTGTCGAGGGCCGTCACGCCGTAGGGGTTGGGGTCGTCCTCGTCGTCCACTTTGGGCTTGGCTGGCTTGGGCTTGGCGGCCTTGGGGTCGGCCGCCTTCTTGGCCGGCGCCGCCTTGGCCGGCGCGGCCTTCCACCCAGCGGGCGCCGGGACCACGAAGACGTGCTCGCAGCCCTTGCAACGGATCTTTTTGCCCACGGCTTCGGCGGGCACATGGATCTTCTTGTCGCACTCGGGGCAGGCGATCGTGATTGCCTCGGCCATCGCAGCGCGCCCTCATTCCGGCGAGCCGGGGGCGTCAGCCCCCGGATATGGTTTCAGCTGCTGAACGTTCCCTCCGGGGGCTGACGCCCCCGGCTCGCCCCGTTGGATACGTCTCCCCGCAAGTGAGGAGATTTGTATAAGATAGTTCGGCCCCCGTGTGCCGTGCAAGCCTCAACCCGCAAAGAAGGTCGGATCGTGCCGCCGTCTTCCCCGCGCATCCTGGTCTCGTTGGCCACCTACAACGAGCGGGAAAACCTGGGGCCGCTCCTGCAAGAGATCCACAAGACGCTGCCGGACGCCGACGTCCTGGTCGTGGACGACAATTCGCCCGACGGCACCGGCCGGCTGGCCGACGAATGGGCCGCCGCCGACCCGCGGCTGCACGTCCTGCATCGGCCCGGCAAGCTCGGCCTCGGCACCGCCATCCTGACGGCGATGCGCTACGCCCTGGAGCACGGCTTCGACTACCTCGTCAACATGGACGCCGATTTCAGCCACCATCCGCGCTATCTGCCGGCGATGACGGCCGGCATGGAGCGATGCGACGTCATGGTCGGCTCGCGCTACATTCCGGGCGGCGGCACGGAGAACTGGCCGCTGAGCCGCTGGCTTCTCAGCACCGGCGTCAATTTGCTGAGCCGATTTTTGCTGCGCCCCGGCGCCCACGATTGCAGCGGCGGCTTCCGCTGTTACCGCACGGCCAAGCTGCGCGACGCGCACCTGGAGCGGATGATTTCGCGCGGCTACTCGTTTCAGGAAGAGGTGCTGTACCGCTGCCGCAAGGCCAGCTGCCGCATCGGCGAGACGCCGATCGTCTTCGCCGACCGCCGCGGCGGTTCGTCCAAGGTGAACCTGCGCGAAACGGTGCGGTCGCTGGCGGTGCTGCTGTATTTGGGGGCGCACGCGTTTTTCGGGTTGGATTAAGCAGCCCGCAGCGCCAGCAAGTGCCTTGATTCAAGCACTTGCCGGCGCTGCGGGCTCGCAGGATTGCATCCCATGAAAATCCTCGTCACCGGCACCGCCGGCTTCATCGGCGGCTATCTCGTGGAAGAGCTGCTCCACGCCGGCCATGAGGTCGTCGGACTCGATAATTTCTCGAAATACGGTCCCGTTCATCAGCAATCGCTGAAACACCCCGCCTACCGCTTCGTCCAGGGCGACGCCAAGGACGCCGGTCTCCTCGCCGAGCTGATGCGCGACGCGGAACAGGTCGTCGCCGGCGCCGCCATGATCGGCGGCATCAGCTATTTCCACGAATTCGCCTACGATTTGTTAGCGGAAAACGAACGCCTCACCGCCGCCGTCTTCGACGCCGCCGTGCCCGCCCATAAACGGGGGACGCTCAAGAAAATCAACGTCATCAGCTCGTCGATGGTGTACGAGAACGCGACAGTCTGGCCGACGCCGGAGGGGGAGCAGCGCCGCTGCGCCCCGCCGCATTCCACCTACGGCTTCCAGAAACTGGCGACGGAATACTACGCCCAGGGCGCGTGGGAACAGTACCAGCTGCCGTACACGATTTGCCGGCCATTCAACTGCGTCGGCGTCGGCGAGCGGCGGGCCTTGTGCGAGGCGGAGGTGCTGAGCGGCAACGTGCGGCTGGCGATGAGCCACGTCGTGCCCGACCTGATCCAGAAGGTGGTGAAGGGGCAGGACCCGCTGCACATCCTCGGCGACGGCGGCCAGGTGCGCTGCTACACCTACGGCGGCGATCTGGCCCGCGGCATCCGGCTGTGCATCGAACGGCCGGAGGCGGCCAACGAGGACTTCAACCTCAGCACGTCCGAGGTCACGACGGTGCTGGAATTGGCCCAGATGATCTGGGACAAGCTGCGGCCGGGCGAGCCGTTCCGCCATGTCTCCGACGAGCCGTACCGCTATGACGTGCAGAAGCGCGTTCCCGACGTGACCAAGGCGGAGCGGATGCTGGGATTCCGGGCGACGACGCCGTTGAGCGAGGTGCTGGACGTGGTCATACCGTGGGTGCAGCAGCAGGCGGAGTATGGGAACATCTGAACCTGTGCATCCGATAGACCCACTTTCATGTAATATGGGGAGGGCGAGAATACCGGAGCTTGTGAATCGCCTGAATAAGGGTGGGTGCGATGAAGATCGCCAAAGTGGTCATTGAGAACTTCCGGCACATCGAGAAGCTCGAACTGGATTTCACGGATTCGCTGGGGCGGGTACGCGATCTGATCTTGCTGGTCGGACCGAACGGCTGTGGAAAAACGAGCGTGCTGGACGCGATTGCGCTGGCGCTGGGGCCCGTCACAGGGATTACGGCCACCCGTCCTGACCTTACGCTCTCCCCACGAAGTATCGTCCGGCAATCGGCTTCCTTTGCTCAAGTGTCCTGTGAGGTCCGGTTCGGCGCCGATGAGGTCGCCGCCACGCACGAAGCTCTGCAATCGATTCCGCCGCAACCGGGTTTGGGAAAGGACTTGCGGTGGCTCCAAGAGCTTAGCCTTGCGCACCGCGCCAGGGATGCGACGGCCGTTTGGCGATATCCCGATCCGAAAAAGGAATCGGCTTTCGGCCGGACGGAGTGCAGCCCGGATAATCACGACCTGCTTTTCGGAGGCAAGGCCTGGTATACACATTACCGCCGAAATGGGCCGGCGAACCAGCAGATGTTCCGTCGAGTCGGTGGAGTTTACACCTTCGATCAGCAGCGCACCGGCGCGGGCATGTCCATTCCGGCCGACATCCGCGCCCTCATTCAAAAGTTCACCGCCGTGAATGGAGCGCCTGGGCCGCAAGCCCCCGAGGAGTGGGCGAAGAACCCGCGGAACATTCTGCTGTCGTTGGCCCTGCAAGCCCTGATCCCTGCGGCGGGGGTGGACGCACCTGATGTATTCAAACAGGTAAAGGACTTGTACGCGCGGATTTGTACACCTCATCAGATCGTCGGCCCGATTCGCGACGAATCGGGAGTGCTGGACGTGGTGTTCAGCAACGGCAAGTACGAGTTTCGCTACGACGGCCTGAGTAGCGGCGAACAGATGGTGCTACTGTTCCTCATCCGCATGGCGACCGAACAGATCCATCAGTCCGTGGTGCTAGTAGACGAGGTCGAGCTGCATCAGCATCCAATCTGGCAAAGCAAATTACTCCATATGCTAACGCAAATAGGCGAAGGAAACCAAATCATCGCTACCACCCACTCGCCCTATCTGCGGAGTTTGTATTCTCGCGACGCCGTGCGTGACCTCGGCGAGCTGGAACCGCACCCCGAACCAGTTGAGGCGCGTCCCTAGTGGCGAACGTTCATCTGGTGTGTGAAGGGAAGATGGACAGCCTGGATCGGCGGTTGCTCGTCGCCGTGCTGGTTCGCAAGCTGAATGTTTCCGTCCAGGTCACGGCGGCCGGCGGCGAGCGCGACTTGGGCGGCGTCGCTTCCTGGCTGGATGAAATCTCCCGGCAACCGCAGCCGAACGGCTCCTACAGCGCTCCCCACGACCACGCCGTAGCGATTGAGGATCGCAATTTCCACCCGCGTACTCGGGCGGCAGACGCCTGGAATAACTCCAGCGGCAAGCGTCTCGTCTGGCATCGTCATGAAATCGAGAACTACCTGCTCGAACCTGCCGTGGTCCACGGGGCGTTCGCTTCCTTCCGTCGGACCGTCTCCGATCCCTGGGTGCAAAACCTTCCTGCCGACGAGGTGGGCGCAGCTGGGCTACTAGAGACCCTGGCCCAACCGCTCCTTCCTCATCAGGCCGGCGGCGTGCTGGTTGAGGAGCTGCGCGTTCAGAAGGGCAACGTCGGAGGGACCGACATGGGTTGCAGACCCCGGCCGCCCGCCGGCGCGGCTTACGCCGGCCGGCCGGAGTGGATCCAGGCGTTGACCACCGAAATCGCGCGGCTTCAACAAGCCTTCACAGACATCGCCGCACTGCCAGCCCTCCAGCCCCCGACCATCGAAAGTCGTTACGACGCCATTATGGCGGAGCTGCAGCGGCCGTCCTTTCTGCAAAACCGTGAGCACCTGATCGATCTCCCCGGAAAAGAATTGCTCGCGACGCTTCTGCAGCATTTGCGAAATCTGGGGGCGAGGCGATTGTCGCAAGCCGGCCTGGAAGATGAACTGCTCACGTCTTTCGAGCAGACGTATCGTCCTGGCACCCTTTATCAACCCGACGAGTTCGAAATGTTGGCCAAGCGATTGACTGCATTGGCGGCGTCGCACATCCCATGACATCGATCTATCGGATGACAGTGAATGATCTCCCTCGTCGTCCCCGTTTACAACGAAGCCGACAACATCGTCCCGTTCCTGCGCGACGTCGAGCGCGACGTGCAGGAGCCGCATGAGATCCTCATCGTCTACGATTTTCCGGAAGATTCCACGTTGCCGGCCGTCGCTGCCATGCAGCCGCCGTGCTCCGCCGTGCGGCTCGTTCACAACACCTTGGGTCGCGGCGTTCTCAACGCCCTGAAGGCGGGATTTCAGGCCAGCCGCGGCGACGTGGTCGTGGTGATGATGGCCGACCGCTCCGACGAGCCGCGCGACGTGGCGGCGCTGGCCCGGCTGGTGCGCCAGGGGGCCGACGTGGCGGCGGGGTCGCGCTACATGCGCGGCGGACGGCAGGAAGGCGGGCCGCTGCTGAAGCGGACGCTGTCGCGCCTGGCCGGCGTGTCGCTGCATTACCTCGCCGGCCTGCCGGTCCACGACGCCACCAACAATTTCCGGGCCTACAGCCGTCGCGTCGTGGAGCAGATTCCGATCGAGGGGGAGGCGAGCTTCGCCCTGGCGCTGGAGCTGACGCTCAAGGCCCACTGGCGCGGCTGGCGCGTGGCCGAGGCGCCGACGGTGTGGCGGGATCGCACGGCGGGGCAGTCGCGCTTCCGCCTGTGGGCGTGGCTGCCGCACTATCTGCGCTGGTATCTGCGCGCCATGAAACGGGCCTGGCTGGGAGGCCGCGGTTGACGGTGGTTGGCGCCGCATTTGCCGAATTATAAGGGAGAAACGGGCCGCGCGCTCGCGCGCGGCGGAACCGCCCACGGCTCCATGATCCCAAGACTGAGGAGGTAAACCCGTGCGCTCCATCATCCTGCGGCTAGCGCTGCTGATCGCCGTCGGCGCGGCCGCCCTGATCCCAGCCAAGGCGAACGCCCTCGGCTGGCGAACCGCCTATTACAGCGGTTACTACGCCCCGGCCTATAGCTACTACTACAGCAGCTATCCGTACTACACCACAAGCGCCTACGGCGGCTATACAGTCTTGCCCTACACCACCTCGTACAGTGCGTATTACACGCCGGCGCCGGCGGTCGCCGTCTACCCGACCACGACGCAGTTCTACGTCAGCCCTGCGACGTCGTCCTACTACACTCCCGGCGTCTCCTACTACTACAGCCCCGGCTATTACCGCACCTACTCCACCGTAGGCCCCGTCTACATCTACCCGTAGCGGCGCCTCGGCCGGGGCGCATGGACCGTCCGTTGGCATGACGCTTGCAACAAGGAAAGGAGAAGGACCTGTCGGCCGCGGCGCTGTTGCGGCCGACAGGGAATCCCTGACAGCGTCCGGAAGAAAAGGTGTCTGGAACTGTGACTTTAGAGTTCCAGACACCTTTTCTTCCGGACGCTCTAACGGAAGGAGGCTGTACATGCGCCCCCTCATTCTTGCGTCGGCTTTGCTGGCCGCCGCGGTCCTGACGCCGAATTCGGCGTCCGCTCAGCGCTGGCGCTACCACGTCCCCGATTACTACCAGGGCTACAACAGCACCTACATGCCGGCCCACATGTACGACGCGCCGATCCAGGACGCCTATACCGTTTGGCCGTCGGCTTACGGCTATCCTGGCGCCTCGTACTACTCGCCGCTCGCGCCCAATTACCAGCCGATCTACTCGGGCCCGCAGTACTTCCAGAACTACGGAGCGCCGCGGCTTCTCGTTTACCCCGACCACGTGGGGCCGCGTTAGAGGCACTCACAAAAAGGTGGCTGGAACTCTAAAATCACAGTTCCAGCCAACTTTTTGGCGCCTCTTAAAAGGCCGCTACTTGGTCGAGCGCCGCAGCAGGGCGTGCCAAACGGCCCGGCGGAGCGGCGCGCTCAGTTCCGTGTCGCTGCGGAGATGCTCGGCGACGCGGTCCGGATCGCCGCCCAGGCCGTCCACGAGCGCTTCCGCCTGCGGCCGAAGCGCCTCCAGCTCCCGCCGCGCCTTCACGCGCTCGCGCAAGGGCGCCGTGTCCCACACCCGCACCGAACCGTCGCCGGAACCCGACAGGAGGGTGGCGCCGTCCGGGCTGAAGGCCAGCGTGAAGACGTAGTCGGTGTGGCCGGCGAGCCGGACCAGCTCGTCGCCCGTGGCCGTGTCCCAGATGCGGATGGCGCGGTCGCGGCCGCCGGTGGCGATGCGCGTGCCGTCGGGATGAAAGACGGCGGCGTACACCGTGTCGGTATGTCCACCCCTGGCGCCGCCCAGCACGGTCTGCAGCGCGCCTGTCGCCGCGTCCCACAGGCGCACGCTCCGGTCCTGGCTCGCGGTCAGGATGCGCTTGCCGTCCGGGCTGAAAGTCACGGCGTTCACGATCTGCGTATGTCCGCGGAGCACCGCGAGCACCTCGCCGGTCGCCACGGCGACAATCTGCACTTCCGGTTCTGTGCCGGCCACGGCCAGACGCGTCCCATCCGGGCTGAAGACGGCGATCCGCACGCCCGTTAGCGAGAGAGGCAGCGCGGCCTGCTCCGCGTCGCTCTGAAGGTCCCAGAGGCGAACCCTTTGCCCTTCTCCGACGGCGAGCAGGCGGCCGTCGGGACTGATGCTGATGCGGTGGCCGTGCGGGGCGTCTAGACGCGCCGCTGTGAAAGGCAGCTTTCGACCACGGCCGGTTGTGGCATCCCAAACACGCACGGACTCGTCGTTAGCGACCGAGACGATTTGCTTGCCGTCGGGTGTGATCGCCAGCGCGGCGATCCAGGAAGTGTGGCCGTGCAGCACCGTGATCAGCTGGCTGCTGGCGGCGTCCCACAGGTAGATGTCGGAGGCGCGGCCGTCCGGATCGTGCCAGCCCGCGGTGGCGAACCAACGGCCGTCCGGGCTGTACGCAACGCTATAGACGTAACTCATGTGACGCAGCACGCGAGGATCGCCCTGAGTCGCCGCATCCCAGCAGCGCGCCGTGCCGTCCCCGACGGTCCAGATGGACTGTCCGTCGGGGCTATAGGCCACTTGCCCGATGGCATCGTTGTGGCCATGATACTCGGCCATGACCTCGCCCGTCGCGGCGTTGAAGATGCGCAGGACGCGGTCCTTGCCG
>DATKHW010000360.1:0-4367 GCA_035546275.1 Gemmataceae bacterium | reverse complement strand
GGTTCGACGCGATAAATCAAGCTGTAGGGATAGCGGCGCAGCACACATCGGCGGTGTATGCGGTCCGTAAACGCGTACAGTTCCGGCCGGTCGCCGATCCGTTGCACACCGTCCGCCACGGCAGCCACAAACCCTGCCTCCGCTATTGGGCCTTGGGTGCGATACCAGGCCAGGGCGGCGTCGTAATCCGCATCGGCGGCGGGCAGGAAGCTGACGTTAGCCATGCGAGCCGTCCCCGCCGCGCGCCCGATCACGGACCTCGGACCAGGGGATGGGAGTGACCTTGCCCGCGTCAAACTCGGCGGAGCGGCGCTGGATCTCGGCCATCCAGGCGTCGTCCAGCGGTTGCGGGTCCGCCTCATCCTGGGCGGCGATCAGCGCCTCAATCAGCTCGACCCGCTCGGCCGGCGGAAGCGAAAGGGCGCTTTGCAAGACCTGTTCGGCGCTTGGACTCATGATGGTTCTCCTCCAAAAGAATCTTCACCGACTATACCACGCAATCAGCTTCGCCAGCTCCCCCTGCCGCGCCAGGATGCGGAAGCCGGTGCGCTGCCGCCATGTCGCCAAAATCTTGTTGAAACCGATATGATCGTCCACCACCGTCAGCGCCTTCGCCAGCGCCTCCTCGCGCGGCCCCTCTCGGTACATCCGCGACACCCACAAAATGATCGGGTACGTCAGCGCCAGCAGCTCGAAACCCTCCCAGAACGGCATCCGAAACGACGCCGTGCCGCAGAACTGCAACGAGCCTACCTTCAAGGTGTAATAGCGCTCCAAAATATGTTCCATCTCCAGCGGCATCGGGCCGCGCGGCTTCTCCACCTCCTCGAACGTCGTTTCCGGCAAGCCGGCGTGCATTCGCGGCACGGGGCCGGCGCCGCGCGCGAAGCGCCAGGCCGCCCGCAGACGGGCCATAATGCCGCGACGCGCCTCGCCGCGGTTGGGGCCGTGGTCCTTGCGCGTGAACAGCGCCGCGGCCTGGCGGAACAGCACCCGGCCGATCCAGCCCGGCCGCGGCAGCTTCATCAGGTTGTCCGGCGTCAGCGCGTCCGCCGATCGCCGCAGCACGTCCAGCAGATCGCCGAGCCGGGCGTCGGTCACGCGCTTGAGGTTCGTGCGCCGCAGCTGGTCGCCCAGCGCCAGGCACTTGCGCAGTCGGCGTTCCAGCGGTTCCTTGCGGTTGCGCAGCAGCGTCAGCAAGGCGTCCACGATGCGATGCACGTCCGGCCAGCTGACGCGCTGGCCCGGCTGCAAGCGCGGCGGCGGCGTCAGCGAGCCGTCCGGCCGCGGCGACAAGTTCTCGCGCTCGGCCAATCGGGCGGCGAATTCCCTGAGCGCCGGATCGTGCTCTGGCAGCGGCCGGCCCTTGTTCGACGCCGCCGAGGGGCAGGCGTAACGCAGGCCGACGCTCCAGTGATCGCCGGTCGGAATCAGCACGAACGGAAAGAGCCGGCATGCCAGCGGCTTGGTTTCGTAGCCATGCCGTTCGTGGACGCGGCAGCGGCCCTTGTCGCTCAGGAAGACGCAGCTGCCGTCGGGCCGGTGGTTGAGCCGCCATTTGCGGGCCCACGGCCAGCCGTGGCGGATGAAGGCGGGAAAGCCGCCGAGGTCCTTGTCGCGGTCCCATCCCTGGGCGTCGATGCGCTTCTTCTCCTCGTCGGTGACGGTGACGACGTACTCCTGGCAGCAGGTGCCGCAGACGTGGCAATCCCAGTTTTGCAGGACGGGGAGGTGACGGATGGGAAGCGCCATGAAGGGACCGGAATTTGAGGGCCGAGCGAGGGGGTTCATCCGCCATTGTACCGGGCGTCGGCCGGGTCGGGAAACTTCTTAAAAAAACGTGAGCCGAGCTATTGCAATCGCCCCTCAACCCTGTCAGACTTTGCACAATAGGGCGGTCGCGCCGTCAGGGGGCGAATTCCGTTCTCGCACGGGATTTCTTCCCCCTTCCTTCCGCCCCGGACCTATAGTTGCTATGGTACATTAAACCGTTCCGCAGCGGCGTGGGATCTCATTGCGTCAGCCATGGGTAGGCCGATGCCGGCGCCAGCCACAAACGACGAACTCCTCGATCTGGTGCGCAAGTCCGGCGTGCTGGACGAGAAGCGCCTGGACGCCTACCTCGCCAAGATGGCGTCGGCCAACGCCATTCCCCCGCAACCGCTCGCGTTCGCCACCCAAATGGTGGCCGACGGCGTCCTCACCCACTTCCAGGCCGAGCAATTCCTCCAGGGCAAATGGCGCCGCTTTACCATCGGCCGGTACAAGGTGCTGGAACGCCTCGGCGCCGGCGGCATGGGCAGCGTCTACCTCTGCGAACACAAGCTGATGCGCCGCCGCGTCGCCGTCAAGGTGCTGCCCACCGCCAAGGCCGACGACCCCGCCTCGCTGGAGCGCTTCTACCGCGAGGCGCGCGCCGTCGCCGCGCTGGACCATCCGAACATCGTCCGGGCCTACGACATCGACCAGGACGAGAAGCTGCACTTCCTCGTCATGGAGTTCGTGGACGGCGCCAATTTCCAGGAGATGATCAAGCGCACCGGGCCGATGGACGTGCTGCGGGCGGCCCACTACGTCCGCCAGGCGGCGCTCGGCATCCAGCACGCCCATGAAACGGCCGGGCTGGTGCACCGCGACATCAAACCGGGCAACATCCTGGTGGATCGAAACGGGATCGTCAAAATCCTCGACATGGGTTTGGCCCGCTTCTTCCACGACACCGACGACGTCCTCACCAAGAAATACGACGAGAACGTCCTGGGCACGGCCGACTATCTCGCCCCGGAACAGGCCCTCGACAGCCATGGCGTGGACATCCGGGCCGACATCTACAGCCTCGGAGCGACGTTCTATTTCATCCTGACGGGCAAACCGCCGTTCGCCGAGGGGACGGTGGCGCAGAAGCTGATCTGGCACCAGACGCGGCAGCCGAAATCGGTGCGTTTGCTTCGGCCGGACGTGCCGGAGGAGCTGGCGGCCGTGCTGGAAAAGGCGATGTCCAAGGACCCCAGCCAGCGCTACCAGACGCCGACGGAAATGGCGGAGGCGCTGGCGCCGTGGACCAAGACGCCGATCCCGCCGCCGCCCGAGGCGGAGATGCCGCAGCTGAGCCCGGCCGCGATGGCCGGCGGCCCCGCCGGCGACGCCTCGACGCGCGTCGGCATAGCCGATCCGCCGTCCGGCACGCGCAAGCAATGGCAGGTGTCCAACGGCTCGCCGTCGTCGGCCGCGCCCACCGCGCAGTCGATTCCGGCGCCCGCCGTTGCGGCCCCCGCCGTCGCGCCGTCGGCGCCGGCCGTCAACTTTCGCAAGAGCGGACCGATGCCGATAACGGCCCCGACGCCGCCCGCGCCCGCGGCCGTTCCCGCGCCGCCTCCCGCCGGCCCCGCGCCAGTCCGCCCGGTCGCAGCTATCGCGCCGCCTACCAAGCCGCCGGCTCGTCCGATCTTGGCGCCGGTGCCGCTGCGCCCGGCGCCCGCTCCGGTTCGTCCGGTCGCGGCGCCCAAGCCGACCGCCGCCCCGGCGGAAGAAGAGGAACCGGCCTCCTGGGACAAGCTGGTTTCCGACACCGCCGACCACCGCGCCCAGCTGGACACCGCCCCGAAATCCAGCGGCCGTTCCACCCGGCCGCGCCCGTCGGCGAACCGCCTGGCCGTGGCGCCGCCGCCCGTGTCCCGGCGTCGCTTCTGGATCGTGGTCGGCGTCGCCGCCGCCGCCGTCGTGATTCTCATCGTCGCCGGCGTGTGCCTGACGATCGCCTTCTCGTCCAGCGCCCGGCCCGCCGGCCGGGAACCGCTTCGCGTCGATCCCAGCGGCAAAGGCAAGTTCAGCAGCCTCAAGGAAGCGCTGCAGCACGCCCATCCCGGCGATCGCATCGTCCTGGCCGGCGACATTCAGGAAGACGAGGTCACGGTCGCCAAGGTGGAAAACCTGACGATCGAATCGGCGCCGGAACATCGGGCCGTCTGGCGGGCGCCGGATCGGACGACCACCACCCTGCTGAACGTCAACAGCGCCCCCGGCTTCCATCTGAAGGGGGTCGTGTTCGACGGCGGCGCCAGCAAAACCCGTGCGCTCGTCGCCGTGTTCGGCTCCTGTCCGGGGCTGACCATCGAGGACTGCGATTTCAACAACATCAAGGTGTACGGACTCGTCGCCGCCAGCTGCGACGGCGCGGTCGGGCAGCCGATCACCCTGTCGAACCTGCATTTCAACACCACGGACGCGGCGCAAACCGGCCTGTACTACAACTTCGTCGGTCTGAAGGAAACCTATCAGCGGCCGACGGCGTTCGTGGTCAAAGACTTGACGTTCGGCCCCGTCGGCGTCCACGTCCAGTCGTCCCGTCCCGACCTGCTCGACAAGGT
>DATKHW010000359.1:0-11122 GCA_035546275.1 Gemmataceae bacterium | reverse complement strand
GCCCGCCGAATGCGACGGACGCGGTGGAAGCGGCGCGGGCCGTCGACGCCCTGTGCGACCGCTACGAGGAAGCTCTGCAACGCGGCGAGGCGCCGCAGATCGAGGCGTGGCTGCCGACGGACGGCCCCACCCGCGCTCCGGCGCTAATCGAATTGGCGGAGCTGGACTTGGAGCATCGGTTGCGTGCCGGCGAGGCGGTCCGGGCGGAGGACTACCGGATTCGCTTCCCGGAGCTGCGGGACGAGCCAGCGGCAAGGCGGCTGGACGCGCTCGAACAACGATGGCGACGGGACAAGCCGACGAAGCTCGCCGAAACCGGCCCTGACGCCAGCCCCGCATCGGGCGGGCTGGCACCCGCCCAGGCGTTTGGACGATACCGCATCGTCAAAGTGCTAGGGCAGGGCGGAATGGGGACCGTCTATCACGCTCACGACATCCAGCTCCATCGGCCCGTGGCTCTCAAGGTGATGCGCTTCGGTCGGGACGATCCCGCCCTGATCGCCCGCTTCTTCCGCGAGGCCCAGATCGCGGCCGCTTTCACGCACCCGCATCTCTGCCCTGTCTACGACTTCGCCCGGCAGGGCGACGTGCATTACTTGACCATGCCGCTGCTGGGCGGCGAGCCGCTGTCGGCGTTTTTGAAGCGCGAGGGCCGCATGGACCCGGTCGCCGCGGCCCGTCTGACGGCCTTCACGGCGCGGGCGGTCCATGAGGCGCACCGGGCCGGCGTCATCCACCGCGACCTGAAGCCGGCCAACGTGATGCTCAACGAGCGCGGCGAGCCGGTCGTGATGGATTTCGGCCTGGCTCGCCGCATTGATCCGGTTGATGCGCGGACGACCGCGCCGGGCGCGCTCGTCGGAACGCCGGCTTACATGGCCCCCGAACAGATCGCCGGCGGAACCGACGCCGGCGGGCCGGCCCAGGATGTGTACAGTCTCGGCGTCATGCTGTATGAGATGCTGACCGGCGAACTGCCTTTTGGGGGCGATGTGCTGGAAGTTCTGAAGAGCGCCCTCACCGGCGATCCCGAACCGCCGTCGCGCCGCCGACCCGACCTGGACCCGCGCCTCGACCGGATTTGCCTGACCGCCATGAGCCGGGAACCCAGCGCCCGCTTCCCGTCGATGGAGGCGTTCGCGGAGGCCCTAGAAACCTGGGATCAGATCGACCATTCTCCGCCGCGCCGCTGGCGGCGTGCAACTTGGCTCGCCGGCGTTGCAGCCGTTCTGCTCGTGATCTTGGCCGGGGCCGGATGGTGGTTCCGACAACATCTCGCTCCCCCCTCGACGACATCATCGCCGGTTCAGCCTGGCACGGACGGCTTCCAGGCCGGCGACGGATGGGATGGCACATCCCACTGGGAGAATTCCATCCAGAAGCGCACCATCCACGTCAAGATCACCGAGCGCACCGGCGAGCGCTTTCTCGGAATCTACACCGTCAACCAAGGCGAGTACATATGGAGGATTGAAGGAACGATCCGTCCCGGAATGGTGGAGTGGCGATGCACCGAAGCCATTCACGAGGCCGAACCCCATCCCGAGGCGGTGGAGTTCGGCCGCTTCACGGGCCAAGTGGAGGGGAACCAGCTGAATGTGCGCTACCAGGACAATGATTCGGTAGCGTTTCTATCGCTCAAGCAATCAAAGTAGCCGCCGCGATCGGCCCGTTCCGACCGATCTCACATCTTGCTCTCGACCACCTCAACGACGATGCACGAGACGTTGTCGCGCGATCCCTGGTCCAGCGCCAGCTGGCCCAGCCCGTCGGCGCATTCCTGCACGTCCGGCTTGTCCTTGACGAAATTCAGCAGCTGCTCGTCGGAGACCGGGCCGCACAAGCCGTCCGTGCAGAGCAGGAAGCGGTCGCCGGCCTGCAACGCCGTCAGCTTCACCTCGGGGCCTTCGCCGACTTCCGCCGAACCAAGGTACTTCCACAGCACGTTGCGATAGCGGTGGACGCGGGCCTCGGCGGCCGAGATCGTTTTGGCCTCCACCAACGCCTGCGCGATCGAATGATCGACGGTCAGCTGTTCGATCTTGCCCTTGCGAATCAGGTAAACCCGACTGTCGCCCATGCCGGCCACGTACATCTGGCTGCTGCCCTTCCGCCACAGCGTCAAAACCAGGGTCGTGCCCATGTTCTTCAGCTCGCGGTCCAGGGCGGCCATCTGCATGATTTCTTCGTTGGCCTGCACGATGGCCCGGCGGACGATGGTTTTGGTTTCGTCGGGGCTGACCGAGGGGCCGAGGTGCTTCTTCAGCTCGCGCGGCACGATCTCGACGGCGCGCTTGCTGGCCACCTCGCCGGCCGCCTGGCCGCCCATGCCGTCGGCCACCAGGCAGATCGTCATGTCGGGGAACTGCTTAACGTCGATGGAATCTTCGTTGTTTTCGCGATAATTCCCCAGCAAAGTGCATTTGCCGATGTTCAACGCCAAGGCCATTTGGCCACCTCGTTCCTATGCGCAACCGCTATGAGAGGACGTTCGACGCCGAAGAGGGGACGCCGGTGGACCGCCGCCTCCCCTCTCTTCCTAGAGGCGAGGGGGCGGACGCTCGCCGCGCTGCTGATACATGGTATCGCGTCCGCGTCCGATTTCCATCCCTATCTAACACATGGGGCGACGCCTTTCAACTATACGATAGGCCAATCGGACGAGCAACGCCGACGGCGCTGTTTGCTTTTCCGGTCCATTCCCCCAACAATACGATCATACCACCCGTCGTTTCGCGCATGGGCTGAATCGACGGCCTCCCCGCACCCCCGAGGACGCCCCATGAGCGCACTAGCGCACGCGGCGACGAAACCGGTCGCCGACTGGCGAGAGCAACTGGCGCTCGTCGTGACGACGACGCGCGAAATGAGCCGGCAAACCGATCCGCAGGAAATGCGCCGCATCTACGTCGAGCGCATGAGCCAGCTGCGGCCGATCGACGCTTCGGTGTCCATCAGCCGCCGCGGGTTGCAGCCGCCGTGGTATCGCGTCACCCGCAGCACGCGCTGGACGGAGGACGTCAACCCGTGGAAGGAGGCGCACCGTTTGCCGCTGCTGTCCGGCGGGCTGCTGGCGGAGCTGATCTACGGCGACCAGCCGCGGCTGTTCGACGACCTGCGCGTCCCCGACGACGACCCGGCCGCGGAGTATCTCGCCGAATTTCGCTCCGTCGTCGCCATTCCGCTCTACGACGGCGGGGCGGCGCTGAACATGGCGCTGCTGATGCGGCGCGAGCCGGGCGCGTTCGACCCGGCGGACCTGCCCGACTTGGTGATGATGAGCAACCTGTTCGGCCGGGCCACGCACGACCTGCTGCTCATGCAGCGATTGCAGGAAGCCTACGACGCTGCCGACCACGAGATGAAACTTGTGGCCGACATCCAGCGGTCGCTGCTGCCCAAGAAGTCGCCGCAAATCCCGACGCTGGCCACGGCGACCTATTACCACACGTCGCAGCGGGCGGGCGGCGATTATTACGACTTTTTTCATTTTGCAGATGGCCAATGGGGCATTTTGATCGCCGACGTGAGCGGCCACGGCACGCCGGCCGCCGTGCTGATGGCGGTGACGCACAGCCTGGCCCACACCTATAACGGCCCGCCGACGCCGCCTGGGGAGCTGCTCAACTACGTCAACAGCTATCTGGCCCGGCTGTACACGTCCGAGTCGAACACGTTTGTGACGGCTTTTTACGGCGTGTATGACCCGGCGAAACGGACGCTGCGTTACGCCTCGGCCGGCCATCCGCCGCCGCGTCTGCTGCGCCGCGGCGCCGCCGCTCCGGTGGAGCTGGACAGCGCGGCCGGCGTGCCGCTCGGCATTGAGGCGGCGGAGCGGTATCGGGAACAGCAAGTGCAGCTGGCGCCGGGCGATCAGCTGCTGCTGTACACCGACGGGATCACGGAGGCGGAGGCGGCGGACGGGTCGATGTTCGGGACGGCCCGCCTGGATGCGGCGGTGCAGGGCGGGGCGGCGTCTCCGGCGAACCTGCTGCGGTCGGTGCTGAATGCAGTGGACGCCTACACCGGCAGCCGGCCGGCGACCGACGACCGGACGCTGCTGGCGGCGCAGGTGCTGTAATCTGAATTTGCTGGCGCCGGTGGCTTTGCTACGTTTTGGGTCTCTGTTACGCTTTGCCGCGCGGCTTGTCGGCCTGTTACGGAATTCCAGCCAGCTCCCACCCGCCTTCCTGACCATCCCCGTTATACCAGCAGCCCAGCGGCAGATTCCGCTTGCGTGTGCCGTCACCGCGCGGGATGATCGGCGACGTTCATGCGGTAGACTGGTACGCCCACAAACCCGCTCACCGTCGCCGTGCTGCTTGAGCTGACTGCCGAGCAGCCCAGCGAGAGGCCGGGAAAGCTGCGCTGACCGAGCAGAGCAAGAGGGCCGCTGAAAAGCGGACTTGCGCTGGGCGTAATTATGTGCTAGAATTTCAGGAGATCGCCTGAAATGGCCCAAAAACAGACCCATGCACAGACGCTGGGGTCGGAACCGGGACCGAACGGCCTTTTGTTCGTCTTGTTCATACCGAGCAAGACTGACAAGGGAAAAGACCTGCCTCGCGGGGAAGATCAGAAGCAGTGGGCGGATGCAGCCGGGGACATGCTTACCGATCAGTTCGGCGGTTCCACGGAGATGCCGGCGGCAAAGGGCAAGTGGAAAAATGACGACGGCGAGATCATCACGGAGCCGGTGATCTTGGTTCATTCGTATGCCCAGCAGAGCCACGTCGAGGATGACGCAAAGATGGAAGAACTGGCCAAATTCCTCCACCGCATGGGCAAGAGGACCCAGCAGGGAGAAATAGTGGTCGTGATCGACAACATAATGCACCGAATCCGTAAGTTCCCCAAGGCGCAGTAGGAGGGGCTAACTCAAGTGAGTCGCCTTAATCACTACGCGATCAGCGCCATCCTTGGCTCGGAGATCGTAGGCCCCGTGAAGGTCGGCCACGGACAGATCGCGTCCGTCGCTGACGCCCAGCAGTTTTTTGACCGCCGCACCGCCCAGCACGCCGAGGGCGCCGCAGGGACCGATCAGGGATTCGATGCCGACAGTCTGCGGGCCGCGTTCTTTGCCGCCCGCGAACACTTCAAGGACCGATTCTCGACTGACCGCTACGTGGCGGACCCCGAGCGAAACAAGATGTTCCTGAAAAAGTGCCGGGAGCTTGGCCTGCGGGCAAGCGACTATGTTCTCAACAAGCGGCTGTTCAACGCTCGCAAGAACAAATTGCTGCCGAACCTGAAGTCAACACGGACACAGATCCCACATGAGGAATTCGCGTTTGCCAGCGAGTTCGCGGCGACCGAATTGAGATACAGGGAAGGAGCGTCGATTGATGACATTGTGTGCGACCCTTCCTTGGCGTCGAGGTTCGATGCCATCGCCCGGCGGATCAGGCCGGGCTTCGGCTCACTCGAATACCGCTGGGCCATCCTGAGCATCCGCAAAGCCGGCCGACAGCACAAACTGGACCCGTCGTTCAGGATGCCGAGGTTTACGAAGGGCTTTCGTCTGACCCAGGACCCCATCGAAAGGATACCTGAGAGAAGCGGCATCTATCTTCTCTACGAGAGAAGCAAGCTTCTGTATGCGCGATCCGCCCGAGTGCTGCGCCACGGCGTCGAACTGCACCGCGACGCCGCAACGGTCAGGGCGATGGCCGAGAAGCTGTGGACTCCCGACCCCGATGATTTCGTCGTCGATTTCGCGGCCATCCCGCCCCCGATGTCAGTTCTCGATGCTATTGAGAGAAAATTAGTGGAAGAGCGTCGCCCGGTCTTCAACATCCCCCGCTCGGCCGCCTAACGCCAAAGAGGAACAAGCCCGACATGGCATCCCACCCCCGCGTCTCTCCGCCCTTGAAGTGGCACGGCGGCAAGTGGTACTTGGCCCCGCGGATCGTTGCCAAGATGCCGCCGCACATCCATTACGTCGAACCGTTCGCGGGTGGCCTGTCGGTTCTGCTCGCCAAGAACCCCCAAGGCGTCTCGGAAGTCGCCAACGACATCAACGGCGATCTGACCAACTTCTGGCGTGTGCTACAGCAGGAGGATTCCTTCCGCCGCTTCCAGCGCACGCTAGAGGCCATGCCGTTCTCGGAACGCGAGTGGCAAGATGCCGAAGGGGAGTGTGGGGCTGACGCCGTAGAGTGGGCCATCCGCTTCTTCGTCCACTGCCGCCAGTCGCTTGCAGGTCGCATGGACAGCTTTGCCACGTTGTCCCGCACCCGAACCCGCCGCGGCATGAACGAGCAGGCGTCGGCCTGGACCGCCGCCGTGGACGGGCTTCCGGCGGCTCACGCCCGGTTGCGACGGGTCGCCATCCTCAATCGCAACGCCCTGGACGTGATACGGCAGCAAGACGGCCGCGATACTCTCTTCTACCTCGACCCGCCTTACCTCGCGGAGACGCGGGCCAGCGACGACGTGTATGCACACGAGATGGGGCCGACTCAGCACGCCGAACTGTTAGAGGTCATCTGCTGTTGCATCGGCCGCGTCATGCTGTCGGGCTACCCGTCTGACCTGTACGACCGCCGGCTGCGCGACTGGACGCGGCACGAATTTGCCCTGCCCAATCAAGCGGCCGGCGGCAAGCAGAAGCGGCTAATGACCGAAGTGGTCTGGTGCAACTTCTAATGGCTCTTGCGGACGTTCATCAGCGTGCGGAGGATCAGGAAGTCGGGCAACTTGTCGCAGCTAGGCTCCGCGCGAATCAGTTCGCAAAACCGCTTGGCGTCGTCGGGCCGGCAGACAAGGTCATCGAAGCTGTAGGCCGGAAATGTGGCCTCTTTCTTTTCTTCCAGCAACTTGCGGAAGCCGTCTGCGTCCATCGGGCAACCGTGCTGCTTCAGTTCGTCTTTTAATTTGCGTGCCATGCGTTTCCCCTCGTGCCCGAGTTCTTCCAGCGAAACCCCCATCGCTTGGGCGAATCGCTGCACCATGCTCATGCGCGGGTCGCTCGTCTTCATGAACTGCCAAGCACTTTGCCGGGCCGTGTCTTCCGGGTAGCCCATCTTTTTCCCCAGTTCCACGAGCGAAAGCCCGGACTTCTCAAACAGGTCGCGCACCCTGTCCATCACGAGATTGCTCTTTTTCTTCGCCATGACTCTAGTATATGGAGCATTTACCGCCCGTCAAGTGTGGCGGGCGGCAGAAAGTAAATATACTATTGACGCCGGCCGCGTGCGTGCGTATATTGATTATATACAACAAACCGGAGGGGCCAGACGATGAACGCACGCGAAGAACGGGGCCTGGTCATCGCGGCCTTGTGCAAGCTGAACAAGACGCCGGACGGTTGGCTTGTGCCCTCTCAATCCGGCACGGCGATCTACCGCGTGAACGTGGACAAGCAGACCTGTACCTGTCCCGACCACACCGAATCCGGCTTCAAATGCAAGCACCTGTACGCCGTCGAATTCACGATGAAACGCGAGGTTCACGCTGACGGAACCGTGACCGATACGCGCTCCGTGACCTTCACGGAGAAAGTGAAGTACACGCAGGACTGGCCCGCCTACAACCATGCGCAGAGCATCGAAAAGGACCGGATGCAAGAACTGCTGTTCGATGTTTGCCGTGGCATTCAAGAGCCGCCACGCAAAGGCAACGGCACGGGCCGCAAGCCGCACACGATGAAAGATTGCGTCTTCGCCTCCGTCCTCTAGATCTACAGCCTGTTCAGCAGTCGGCGGTCCTCTTGCGACATGCGGGACGCCCACGAACGCGGCTACCTATCCCGGCCAATCACCGGCCTGAAAGTGCCGCAGTTCTTTGAGAATCCGGACCTGACGCCCATCCTCAAGGGTCTGATCGGCCTGAGCGCCTTGCCGCTGCGGTCGGTCGAAACAAAGTTCGCCATCGACAGCAGCGGCTTCTCGTCTAACAAATTTGAGAGATGGTTTGACCACAAATACGGCATTACTCGCCGGTCCTGCACCTGGGTCAAGGTTCATATCGCTTGTGGCGTCAAAACGAACGTGGTCACGGCCGTTCGCATTCTGGACCAACACGCCGCCGACTCGCCGCAGTTCGTTCCGATCGTCAAGGACACGGCCAAAAACTTCACCATCGGCGAAGTAAGCGCCGACGCGGCTTACGCCAGCGTGGAGAATTTCGAGGCGGTTGCGGAGTGCGGCGGGACCGGGTTCATGGCCTTCAAGAGCAACACCACCGGCGGCGTCGGCGGACTGTTCCAGAAGATGTTCCACTATTTCCAGTTCAAACAGGAAGAATACCTGAAACACTACCACCTGCGTTCCAACGTGGAAAGCACGTTCAGCATGGTCAAGAGAAAATTCGGAGATAGCGTAAGAAGCAAGACCGAAACCGCGATGGTCAATGAAGTGCTTTGCAAGTTCGTTTGCCACAACCTCTGCTGTCTGATTCAAGAGGAATGCGAGCTGGGCATCGACCCGATTTTCTGGCCGGAACAGCCGGTACCGGAAGGCGGCCCGGACGTGGTGCGGTTCCCGGCGAGTTAGGCGTTCAAGTAAAATAGAGAAGATGGTACGGATTCTGCTTGATTTCTCATCCGGGCGGCCGTAGAAGAAGCGATACCGTCAGCTTCCATGAACGGCATCCTAGCCCCCGCAGCAAAGGAGGGAGACGGCATGACCGCTGCCGCACACACTCCCACGGAGGGGGCCGCCATGTCGCTAGAACGTGAACTGGAAACTTTTCGGCGGGAACTGCCTAACCTGCTGCGCGATCCCGCAAACCACGGCAAGTTCGCCCTGATCCGCGGCGACGCGCTTCACGGCATCTGGCCCACTGTCGATGACGCGCTGGCGGCCGGCTATGACAAATTCCAGCTTGAGCCGTTCCTGGTGAAAGAAGTTACCGATCATGAACGGCCACGCCACTTCTCCCGGAATGTAACGAGATGCCCTCCATCGCCGGATTCATCGACTGGGACGGAGCCATTGTCGCCGTCCGTGTCGGAGTGAGCCAAAATCGCCGTGAAAGGTTGAAGAGCGTCGGATTCACAATCCCGGCCGAAATTCCGCTCCGCCTGCAACTGGACACCGGGTCGCACCTGACCGGCTTCCCTAGAACGGTTTTCAAGGCGCTCGAAATAACCCCGTTTGACGAGATTCCCATTTCTACGCCATCGACCAAACCAGGCGAAGCGTGCAAGGCGTTCCTGTTCGATGTAAGCCTTACGCTGGCCGCGCCTGACGGTCACACGCGAACCTTCGCCAGCGTCCACGCCATCGCCTCAGACGACTTCAACGCCAACGTGAACAGCATCCTCGGGCGCAACGTGTTGGACGAATGCGATTTCTTTTGGCGTGGACCGGACAAGACATTCTACCTTGAGTTTTGACGGCCACGCCCGTGTTACGAATCCCACCCGCCTGTTACGATATGACGCAAGGTGTTACGGAATCAGCGGTTTGGGAGCCGAAACGTAGCAAAGCCGGCGCCGGTGTGATTATATCTGCTACGATACGTCAACTCATGAGCGGCGGAGCGATCGATCCGCCGCGACGCCTCATATCCCCGTCCGGCCCTGGTGGAGACCCTCCATGCTCGGCGCCGCGTCCCTGGTGCTGATGAGTGGTTTGACCCTGACGGCCGCGCCCGCTCCGCCGCCTGTGGAGATCGTGAACCAGCTGAATGCCGCGATGCAAGAGCACTGGAAGGCCGCCGGCGTGACGCCCGTCGGTCCGGCGGACGACGCCGTTTTCCTGCGCCGCGTCTGGATCGACCTGGCCGGCGTCACGCCGCCCGTCGCCGACGTGCAGCCGTTCGTCGCCGACAAGGACCCGAACAAGCGCATCAAGCTGATCGACAAAATCCTCGACAGCGATGAGTTCGCCGACCACTGGGCGGCCGTCTGGGCGCAGCAGCTGCTGGGGGGCCGGCGGCCGATCAAGGAGGAGCGCTACGACGGCCGCGTCCTGCGCCAGTACCTCCGCGATGCGATCAAGAACGGCGTCTCCTACAAAACGGTGGTCACGGAGCTGATAACGGGCGAAGGAACCAGCGACGCCAGCGGGCCGGCGACTTTCCTCTTGCGCTATGAGGCCAAGCCGACCGACCTGGTCGGGGCCGTCTTCAAGAATTTCCAGGGCGTGTCGCTGCAATGCGCCCAGTGCCACGACCATCCATTCACGCAGTGGAAGAAGGACGATTTCTGGGGCACAGCCGCCTATTTCGGCCGGCTGCGCCTGGTCGAATCAGGCGACGGCGACGATTACATCGCGGCCATCGTGGAGTCGCGGCGCGGCGATCTGAAGGTCCCCGACCCGACGGCCAAGCCGAAAGAGGACGGCACGCAGCCGATGAAGGCGGTCCGGCCGCGGCTGCCCGGCGGGTCCGTCGCCTCGACCGCCGGGGCGCGCCGGACGGTCCTGGCCGCCTGGATCACGGCCGACGACAATCCGTATTTTGCGACGCGCGCCGTCAACGACGCCTGGACGCGCCTGCTTGGCGCCGGCCTCATGCCGCCGGTGGACGGCGTGGACCGCGGCGCGACCAACGAGTGGAACGACGCAGTCAACCTGCTGGCGACGGACTTCAAAGCGTCCAAATACGACCTCAAAAGGATGGTTCGGACCATCGTGTGCAGCCGGGCCTACCAGCTCAGCTCCGGCGGCGCGGCGCCGGCGGAAACGGTGGATCTCCAGCTGCGCAGCTTCGCCCGCTATCGGGCCCGGCCGCTGTCGGTGGATCAGCTGTACGCCTCGGTCGTTCGGGCCACCGGTTACAAGGGCGATCCGCCGCCCGACCCCAATGCGGCGGCTCAGCCGCAAGGCGATGCGGCGGCATCGGATGACCCACCGATGGACGATCCCAGCGATCGGCCGGTGGAGGTCCTGACCGAACGCAGCCAAACCGTGCAGCGGGCCCTGGCCCTGTTGAACGGCGACTACATTCACCAGGCCGTGCAGGCCGGCGTGCAGGCCCAGCTGAAGGGCGCCGATCGCAAACCGACCGCCGCCGACGTGGAGCGGCTGTTCCTCGCCACGATGGCGCGACGACCCACCAAGGATGAAGCGAAGGCCATGCAGGAATTGCTCCGCGGCGGCGACGGCGCCGCGGGACTTGAAGACGTGCTGTGGGCGATTCTGAACTCGGCGGAATTCAACACCAACCACTGAAA
>DATKHW010000358.1:0-7225 GCA_035546275.1 Gemmataceae bacterium | reverse complement strand
GGAGCCGAGTATGCTCCAGGCCGCGTCATGACGGAGACTCCTTCAGAAGGAGGCCCGAGTCGGCGATTGTAACGCCCGGCCTTCACACGAAGGGATATAAATTGTTCTTTTCGCAATCGCACAGCCCCGCTGGATTGAATGCGCCGATGTCGCGGGCCGTTCTCCGCTGGAACTCCGCGTCGCCGTAACCGGCCGGCTCGGCGCATAAACGCACCAAGTCCGCATGCGCCCGCCACAAGGCGGCGCGAAACGCCGGGTCGTGCGAGAAGAGAAACTCGTCCGCCGGCCCCGCCTCGCCTCGCCGCCGCCGGCCCTCGGCGTGAATGGCGCCGGCGAAATAATACATCGTATAAGTCGCCATCAGCCCGAAGCGGCGAAACGCGGTGTAACTGCCATGAATCAGGCGATCCAAAAACGCGACTTCGTGGAATAACATTCTCTCGTAATCGGCCAGCGCCGCGTCCAACGACGGGCGGCCCCAATGTCGCCGGAAAATGCGGCCTAGCCGTTCGACGCCGAGCAACGTGTGGGCGTTGCCGCCGCTGAAGAGCGGATCGAGGAAATAGGCGGCGTGAGGCAGGAGCACCCAGCCCGACCCGACGGCCCGCCGGGCCCGCCGTTGCAGCCGTCCCGTGCGGATGAACGGCCGCACCGGACGGGCGCAACCAAATTGCTCTGCAAGCGAAGGATACTGCCTTAAGAGGTCAATCCATGCGGCTTGAGGCGGGACGCCGTCGTCCGGGCGCCGCCGCTCCCCGTCCCACACCGGCCCCGCGCTGACGAGGCCGTTGTTGAATCGCAGCACGAAAACCCAGCCGTCCGCGAGCACGTGGTGCAGCGCCGCGTCGTCGCATGGGTAGGAATGGGCGTCGGCGTCGCCGCCGGAATTCCGGTACAGATCCTCGAACCTGCGGACATCCGCAAAGTGGGTGTAAATCGACCAGGAATTCGTGAGAATATCCACGGGATCGGTGGGAATGCCGAAGGCCCGCGCCAGAGCCCCGCCCGGCCCTGTTGCATCGACAAGAAACGCAGCGCCAATTCCCGCAGGCTGATCCTGGCGGCGGCCGGCTATTCGCCAGTCGCCAGGACCGCCGGCTATATCGAAGATTTCGGTGCGATCGCGGTAAGCCGCTCCGAGAGATTGCGCCTCCATGAGGAGGAAATGATCGACGTGTTCGCGGAACCAGTGGGTGTCGGCCGCGTCGTCGGACGGGTTGGCGCCGACAAGCAATTCGTTGCCGCGATCGGGCCGCGGCGTGAACGGCCGGTGCGCTTCATGCTGGAAAAAGGTGAAGCCGCGCTTTACGCCGCAGACCAGATGCGGATAGGCGCGCTGCCAGGGTCCGTATTCCGCAAGCGGCGCCAGGCGCGGCAGGTCGTATTCCTGGGCCAGCGATTCCAGCACCAGGTTCGCCAGCGGTGTGGAGGATTCGCCGACGGCGAAGCGCGGATGGGCGCCGCGCTCAATAAGGATCACGGTTCGCCCAAGCCGGCGCAGCACCATCGCCAGGACGCTGCCCGCGAAGCCGGCGCCGAGGATGGCCACGTCGGCCCGCTCGCGGATCATGCGTTCCCTCCGCAATCGCAGACGACAGGCGGCGGCGCGGCCTGTTCGCGGTTCATGGCATTCAGCCGGCGAGCGCGAGCGGGGCCGCAACGCGGACAGCGATACAGCTTTTCAATGTCCCACAAGTCGGCGAAAACGCGGCCGCGTCCAAGGCCGACGCCATATTGCAGCACCTCCTCCAGCGATTCGATCCGCGGCGGCGCCCACAGCCCGGCGTCCCGCAGCCGCTCCATCGCCCCGTTGCCGCCGCGCGTCGGGATCACCACGCAGCACTCCACCCCCACATCGAAGGCGTAGCGCAGCGACCGCTTCGCCCATTCGACGCCTTCCGCTTCATCCATGAAGGGAGGCTGCAGCAGCAGGAACGCTCGCACCCCGACGCCGTGGCACCGCAAGTAGCCGGCCGCCCGCTCGAAATCGTCGAGCGTCATGCCCTTGTTGAGCCGGCGCAGTACGTCGGGATGCGCCGTCTCCAGCCCCATCGCCACGCGCAGCGCCGGCCGCAGCCGATCGCGGAACGCCAGGCAGCGCGGGCCGATCAGCTTGGGATGGCATTCGACAATAGCGGTCCGAAAAGGCGTCAGCAGCTCGGCGATGTGCGGCAGGTCGCCGGGCGGGATCGCCTGGGCGTCGAAGAAGTTGCCGGCGTTGTACAGCTTGACGTGCGGCGCCGGCGGAAGCTGGGCGAGGGCGAACGCCGCCTGCTCCACAATCGCCCCATCGGGAACGCGATCGTCCGTGGTGTTCCGCCACAGGTCGCACATGAGGCAGCGGAACGGGCACTCGCGGTTGACCAGGAACAGAGTGGCGACGTCCTCGACGGCGCCGGACTCGGCCCGTTCCGGCTCGACGAAAAAAGCGTGCGGCCGCCGCGGATCGATCGCGTTTTTCGGCGGCCGCAGCGATGCGACCCAACGACCAATGTCGGCATCACGAATCATAGGTGGCATGGTACGCCCGGCGATAGACCGATGCCTGCGAGGGGAAAAGGGCGGTGAACATCTCGCGCCGCGGCGCCCCGTGCTGGAACCGTCGCTTGGGGTAGATCGGCATGTCAACGCCCGTAACCGCCTTGACGCCGCGCCGCACCACCTCGCCCTTGAGGGAGTACAACCGCTCGTGGTCCCAGCCCGTCAGCTCGATGAACGGAATCGCCTCGGCCACGGCCAGGACATTCGGGAGCGTGTAGGGGCTGAACCCCTCGAATCCACACGCCGCCGCCGGCGCGTAGGTGCGGGCGTAGCCGCGGCTGAGGCCGCCGGAGTACGTCAGCGAGTGCTTGATCGCGTCCACGCCCCAGCCTTCCTGGTACAGCATCCGATTGTTAAGGACGCTGCGGATCGTCAATTCTGGATTTTCCTCGATGGGATAGTCCTTGAGGTTCTCGTCGCCGCCGTCGCCGTCGAGCAGGAACCGCCATTCGGGGTAGCGCGCCCGAATGCCGCGGCACAGCGCCAGTGCCATTGCAGCCGACTGCACATCCAGCGGCTTGTAGTCTTCGATGACGCGCACCGTCTCGCGCCAGTCGATGGCGGCAGGGGAAACTTCGACCGCTTCCAGGAACAGGCCGAGGCCGACGGCGTCGAGAAAGCTGCGCGCCTGGGCCAGATCGTCTCCGCCGCCGTCCACGGAGAGCGTGAACGCCTTGAGACGTGACGGGTTCATGCCGAGCCGCAGCATAGCGTGGTAGGCGACGAGGAAGACCGAGCCGCTGTCGATCCCGCCGGAAAAGCAGACGCCGACGGGGCCGTCGGCCGCGCGCAAGCGCAGCCACTTGGCGATTTCATCGGTCAGCGATCCGATATAGGCCTTGCCGATGGCTTCGAGGTCGGCCGGCAGGCTGTTGCGGCTTGGGTCGAAGAAGCGCATGTAGGTCGGGTTGGGATCGGGGCAACCGACAAGGGCCACGTCGGTGACATAATGGGCAGGGACCATTCTCGTGTACGACGGATGGAACTGGTCGGCCAGGCCTTCCGCCTTGAGATGTGCGCAGATGGCGTCAATGCGGTCGGCGGCGATCAGCGCGGGACCGGCGGCGCGCTTGGCAATGAAGTAGCGGAGCGGCCGGCCGATGGAGCGGGCCATGCGGACGTGGACGCCGTCGACGGCGACCAGGGCGAAGTCGCCATCGATGCGGCGCACGGCCGCAGCGTCGCCGGATGCAACCAGCGCCCGCGCCTCGTCCACGGTCATATTGTAGATCACGTTGCGGGCCGGGTCGGTCAGGTCCACGACCCGCTCGACGGCTTGCGGCTGTGGCATGGTTGCGATCCTTTATGGGCTGATATTGCGTCTCTTATGATTTCACGGCGCTCGTGGGCGTCGCGGCGATGGGCGCCAGCGCGGGCGCGAGGGCCGGGGTCTCGGCTCGCACGGGCGCCGGCGCTTTCCGAGGCGTCAAGTAAATCTCGATCGCGTTGGCCGCCGGTCCTACGACGAAGAGGGCGAAGAAGGCGGCGTCGGAGGAGAGCCAGTCCGGCGCCCGACCGTACAGCGCCGGCGAAACGCGGAACAGCATCTCCGCCACGGCGATCAGCGCGACCGTGACGCACTGGCTCCATTTGCGCTGCGTCGTGGTTTTTGGATCGGTAATCATGAAACACATGTAGAGCTGATACATCGGACTGGTCAGCGGCGCGATTTCCAGCTGCCACGGATGGCCCGGCCCGGCGATCAGGCAGCGCAGAGGCAGCAGCAGAATATACACCGCCGCGAAAACCACCGGGATGTGGAGTTTGCCGACCTTCCAAAGAATCAAGGCGCCGAGGGACCAAATGAGAATGACGGACCAGGCGTTGTTGCCGAGGTCGGCCGCCAGGGGGTTCGTGTGGTGGAACGCCGCCAGCAGGATGACGGTGACGCCGAAATTCGTGGGGTTCCACAGGTGCCGGCCCCGCAGCCGCAGGGCGTATTTCGACGCGATGGAGATCATGGCGCACAGCGCGAACGGCCACAAATCGTTGGTCGGCGTCTTGAGGAGGATGCCGGCGCTGATGCCCGAGACGTAGGCGCTGGCGGGGTTGATCCATTTGCCGTAGGCCAGCCGGCCCAGGACCAGCTCCGTGCCGATGGCGACGGCGATGGTGGCGAACGTCGGCGAATAGGTGCCGACCCAGCCGCCTGTGAGGAAGTCCAGCCACTGGGCGGAGAAGCTCTGCAGGACGCCATAGTTCGACTGGGCGGCCGCGAGGATGCAAGTGATAAAGATGGGGGCATGATAAATGAAAGGGATTTGACGGAGCGCCCAACGGTAGAACGCCACGGCGGCGGCGCCCAGCAGCAGGATGTTGCCGAGGAGCCGCAGCACCAGCAGGATCGTGAAATCCACTCCTCCCACGCGGAACAGCGACGGTGCAAGCGCCGCGACCGCCGACAGTTTGGGGATCAGCCACGCCTCGAAGTAATACTGGCCGATCAGCAGCGCCGCGGCGCCGCCGGCCCCGAGGACGAAGGAGACGGGCCGGAACGGCGGGCGCGGCTTCGCCGGGGTTCGAAGCTTGGACGGAGCGGCAGCGGCGTCGGCGACGCTCATGGCGCCTCCTGGATGGTGTGCAGCTTGTCGGCCTCCGGATGCTCGATCGTCTGGGTTTTGCCGGAGGGCCACTGAATGACGACTTTGTCGATCTCTTTCGACTTGCCCAGGCCGAAGTGCAGCCGTCGTTGCCGCTGGGAGGCGTAACCGTCGCCGCCGGAAACGGCCTGGAGCTGCTGCTTGCCGTCCCAGTAAAGCCGCACCTCGGCGCCTATCGCGGGACGCCGTTTCGGACCGATCGTCAGCTCGAATTGCAGCCAGTGGTTGTCGGGCGTGACCGTGTTCTTGTAGATCAGCAGCGGCCCGTTCTGATTGGCGACGATCACGTCCTGCACGCCGCGGTTCCACAGATCGGCCGTCGCCACGGCCCGGCCGTCGTACTGGTCTCGCACACCGGCGCCGGCGGCGATCTCGACGAAGGAGCCGCCCTTGTTCAGCCAGACGTGCTTCGGCTGGTAACCGGATAGGCTGCGGTCGTGAATGGCCGGCCAGTTGGCGGCGTCGGTGATAAGGAACTCGTTGGCGCCGGCGATCTTGGAATACTCGAACCAATAGCTCTTGTCCCTGTCCGCCGAGATGTAGCCGTTGGTCAGATACAGATCGAGCAGGCCGTCGTTGTTCAGATCGACGAACTGGGCGCCCCAGCTCCAACCGCCCAGCTGCACGTTCTGCGGATTGGCGAGGTCCAGGTATTTCGGGTCCCGGCCGGGCCGCCGTTCCATCGGCATCCACAGGCAATTGCCCTGCACCAGCTGACCCGGCTCGGAGATGTTGGAAACGTAGACGGAGAAGCGGCCGGTGTTGTTGACGTCGCCGAACGACGCGTTCATGCCGCTGCGGGGGTGGTCCTGCACGCCGGCCGCCTGGCCGATCTCTTCAAACTTCTTGCCCTCGCGATTGGCGTAAATCTCCGACACGCCGTAATCGTTGGCCAAAAACAGGTCCGGGTAGCCGGAGCCGCACAGCTGCGCCGCCCCCACCGCCAGCGTCCACCGCTTGCTTTTGATTCCCATCTTTTCCGTCACGTCGGTGAACGTGCCGTCGCCGTTGTTGTGCAGAAGATGCTTGCTCCCTCCATTGGTCGCATACTCGAAGCTGTCGGGCATCACCTTGGAGTCGCGCAGATGCCACAGATCGAGGTCGTCGCGCCAGTAGCCGGCGATGAACAGGTCGAGATGGCCATCGCGGTCATAGTCGAACCACAGGGCGCTATTGGCGTTCATCCAGTCGGGCAAGCCGCTCTTCTCGTGCGGGACCGGCGTGAAATGCTTGCCGGCGTCGTTGTGGAGCAGGACCGGCCGGCCCCATTTGTAGACCAGCACGTCCTCATAGCCGTCGTCGTCGAAGTCGCCCCAGACGGCGCCCATGCAGACGCCGGTACCCTCCTGATTGAGGTCCGCCAAGCCGACTTCCGCGGCCACGTCTTTGAATGTGCCGTCGTGCTGATTGCGGTAGAGGGCGCACTTGCCGCCCTCCTCGCCGGTGGTGACGAAAATGTCCGGCCAGCCGTCGTTGTCGAAATCCACGATGGACACGGACGCCCCCATCGCGGCGACGATGGGCTGAATATGGCGCAGTTTCGGGTCGAGGCGGCTTGGCCCGTGGTGGACGAACGTGACGCCGCTGTCCGCCGCTTTTTCCTGAAGGGCGAAGCCGTAGCGGCTGACTGCGTCGGCGACGGGATCCGTCACAGGCGGGCGGGGATGAAATCGCTCGGCCAGCGCGTCCCAGGCCGCCGTGACGTCGCCCCATCGATCCGCGACGGCCGCCGCCGTCAGCAGGGCGATCAGGATGAAAACAAACAGGAGCTGCTTTGACAGAGAGAACATGGTCGTCTCCCGGCCCTCACGGCCGCTCCGGCGTCAGCGGGCGGAGGCCGCGCTGGAAGATGTAGGGCGTCACGTAGCGCGTGTGGTATCTCTTCCAGTCGTCGGGGTGTTGCTTGTAAACCGGATCGTCCTCCAGGCGGCCGGGCGGCGTTTCGTAGCTGGTCATGCCGTGGTACGGCAGCGGCAGCACGGTCTTCGAGAAGCGCGTGTTAAAGTTGCCGTCCTTCTCCCAGCCGTCGGAAACCCAGATGAAGTCGCGTTTCCAGCCCGGGGACGGATCGGCGGGGGCGCGGA
>DATKHW010000357.1:0-13125 GCA_035546275.1 Gemmataceae bacterium | reverse complement strand
CACGCAAAGGCGCAAAGACCGCAAAGAAGCAGGCTTTCTTTGCGGTCTTTGCGCCTTTGCGTGAGATTCTTCATTTCGCCTGTTCGGCCAGGGCTTTCAGGATTCGGAACATCAGCCCCGCCGACTCGCGCGCCTCGGCTTCCGTGAGAACCAACGGCGGCGCGACCCGGATCACCTTCTTCGCCAGCGGCCCCATCAGGTGAATGCCGTCGCCGCCTTTCTCCCCATGGTAGCAGGCCAGCACCGCTGCATTCGCCCAATCTGCGGCGGTGCGGCCGGCATGGTCGCGCATCTCCACGCCCCACACCATCCCGTCCTTTTCCCCGCGCACCTGGGCGACGAATGGCAGCTGCTTGAGCCGGACCAATCCCTCCTCCAGCACTGCCGACGCTCGCCGGCGCCGGTCCAGCACATCCGACGCGGAGAATTCCTCCAGCGTCGCCAGCACCGCGGCGCAGCCCAGCGTGTTGGCGCTCCAGGTGTCGGAGCCTTCGCCGTAATCGAGAGCGGCGAACACGTCGGCGCGCCCCGCAACCGCGGACACCGGGACGCCATTGCCCAGGCCCTTGCCCATGACCACCATGTCCGGTTCCAGGCCGTAGGTTTCGTAGGCGAACAGCTCGCCGGCGCGGCCGAAGTTGGATTGAACTTCATCAAGGACGAAGAGCAGGTCATTTTCGCGGCAAAACGCTTGCAGCATTTGCAAGTAAGCGGCTGGGGGATGAAATGAGCCGCCGCCGCCGAGGTACGGCTCGGTGATGAGGATGGACAGCCGCCCGCCGAACTCGCGCAGCAGGGCGTCCAGCTCGCGGCGATAAGGCGTCGGGTCGAACGGCCGACCGCGCAGACTCAGATCGATGCACTCGCTCATCGGAAAGCTGATGAAACGGACGCGCGGATCGCGCTCATGGTCGGTCTCGCAGCCGCTGACCGCCCCCGCCAGGCCCTTTTTGCCGTGAAAGCCATACCGCGTGGCGACGATCACGTCGCGGCTGTGGTCGTGCGCCAGCGCCGCCCACAGCGCCTTCTGAATTGCTTCGGAGCCGGAGGCGGCCCACAGAACCTGTTCCAACCGCTTGCCGCCGGGCCGACCGCGCATCGTCTCCACGAGCCGGCGCGACGCCTCAATTTCCACTCCAGTAACGGCGTTGTACGCGTTCATCGGCAAGCCTTCGAAATACCCGTCGGCGGCCGGCCCCCCCGGGTCGCCGTTGGGCGCCCAGCCCATGTGCGTCCTGAAGCGCCGCATCCACGACTGCGGATTGTGGCCGAGGTTGGCGACCAGCACGCCGGAGGTGAAGTCGTAAAGGCGGCGACCTTCCGGCGTCCAGTGAAAAGCGCCGGCGCTGCGGGCGAGTACGGCCTGCGTCGGGGTGTAGGTCCGCAAGGCGTGCGGCTCCAGCCGGGCGACGCCGGTGCGGACGCGGTTGGAGGCGTCTTCATGGGCGTGTTGGATCGGAGAAGTCATGATTGCTCCTTGTCAGCACTGCCGGCGCGTACAGGACAATCGGCGCGGCCTCGCCGGGCGTCCAGAGAATCAGACCGCCGTGCGGTCCGTTGACAGCCACCTGACAGCCCGGCCGACCCTCCGCCTGCCGCCTCAGAATCGCCTCCATCGCCTGCACTGCCGCCACGACCGAACGATCGGCCGATAGATCGTTGTACTCCAGCTCGCGCATCCGCCGCAAGCGCTCGTCCCGCCTCTCCAGCGGCCCGGCGAACTCCACGAATGCAACCTCCTCGAAGAAGCGGCGAATGACCTCCAAACCGTAGCCGCGTTGACTGCGATCGCCCCACGGCTCCACGAAAGTGCCATTGTAATGGTGATTGGGAGTGTTTTTGTATTCGCCGGGCGATCGGCCCTCGACCGTGACCTCGACGCCGCGCTTGCGCTGGTGGGCGATCCAGACGCCGTTGTCGAAACGGAATTGCACCTCCTGCTCGACGTAACCGGGGAAGTCGTTGGGCGTCACCCAACTGGTGTGGATGTCGAAGGCAGCCTCGCGACCGTCGGGGTAGGTGTAGACCGTCTGCAGCTGGACCGAGTCCCACGTCTGGCCGTCCGCCGGCCCAACTAGACCGCGCTGACCCGTCGCCGTGACGCGCGACAGCCGGGACGCCGGAGCGCCGAAGGTGAAATCAATTAATTTGAGATAGTGGACCGCAACATAGGTTCCCGGATTGCGGCCGGCGATCCATTCAGCGAATTGCGTGCGACTGATTGATTTCGGCTCCAGCAAGGAGCAATAGCCGTTGTTGACGTGCCGCAGCACGCCGTCCACGACGTGGGTGCGCAGCTTCTTGTGATCGGGGTCGGCCAGCTTGTGGTAGACGACCCTGGCGAGGACGCCGTTCTTGCGCGCGAGGGCGTCCAGCTCGTCCAGTTCTTGCAGGCGCAGCACGGACGGCTTTTCGATGAGGACGTGTTTGCCGGCGGCAAGAGCCTGGCGGGCGGCGTCGAAATGGCGGTCGTCCGGCGTGGCGATGCAGACGACGTCGACGTCGCGCCCCAGCATCTGGCCGACTGCATCCGGCCCGGCGCAGCTCACAAGGGCGCCCAGCCGGCCGGATTGGCGAAGTCGTTCGGCCCGGTTTCCGGTGCGGCTAGCGACGGCGGCCAATTCGACTTCAATGGGGCCGAAGTCGCGGCGATAGAGACCGTCGGCGTGCAGCTGCTCGAAGACGGGACGGTACGTTTCGTCGAAAATCATGCCCAGGCCGGCCATGCCGACGCGCAACCGGCGCGGAGGAATCGCATTCATCGCCGCATCATAGCGGCGCGACTGCGGAACCGAAAGGGCGCTCGCGCCGATCACCGCGGCGGCTTTTCCGTCGCCGCCCGCGCCGCCGACTCGATGGCGATCGCCGCCACCGCCGAGCCGTAATCGAGGTCGATGTTGGCCATCGTGTCGTGCGTGTCGTGGTATCCCTGCCGATTGATGTCGTAATTCTCCATGAAGAGCACGGCCGGCACTCCGGCGTCGGAAAACACCTGGCCGTCGGTGTTGTAAAGCGTGCTGTGCGGGTCGGCCGGCGTCCGCACCTCCCCAAGCAGCGTCGGATGGGCCGCGACCTGCGGGATATCGCCGCTGGTCATGCTGCGCTTGCCGCGGCCTTTGCCCCGGCGCAGCGGCCGCTGGTTCCACGCCGGAACGGAAGCGTTCCAGATTTCCGCGGCGATCTGCGCTTGCCGGGCCAGCCACAGCGACGGCGCCCCGGCGCCCGGCGAGATCTGGAATATGTCTCTATTGTGGTCGTTATTGTGGGCGATCATGTCCATAACGTAAAGCCCGCGAATCTCCACACGCGATAGGTCGCGCTCCCGGCCGCCGGGCAGCCGCAGTTTCAACGTGCCCTCCACCAGCCGCTGGGTCAACGCGCGGGCGCCGAGGCAGTCCGACGGAAACTCCTCGCCGGTCAGATGCACCAACCAGACGTCGCAGCCGAGCTTGCCCTGGCGGCTCAGGTCGACCAGGATTGGCGCCGCCAGCATCAGGCAGGCCGTCGCCGAGTGATTGTCGTCGGCGCCCGCCGCCGCCACACGAGCGCCGTCGCCGCCGTATTGCTTCTCGTAACAGTCGCACATGTACGCTGTGTCGTAGTGGTCGGCCAGGATCACCGCCTGGCGTCGATTGCGGCCGGGAATCACCGCAATGACGTCGCGCTCATAGGTTCGGCCGTCCTGGTTGGCCAGCCAGCCATCGGCCCAGGGGAAGGCGAAATCCGTGCGCCACTGGAACGGCATTTCGCCAGCGAGCGCCTTGTCCGCAAAGCCCTGGCGGGCGAACGTCTTCGCGTAGTAGCTGATTAGGTAATCGCCGAGCGCTTCCAGGTCGCGGCGCTCGTGGGACAGCATCCGCCGGGTCGCCTGGTCGCGCACGCAGTCGGCGTTGTTCTTATTGCGATATTTGCCCTCCGCTAGGAAGGCGATGGTTTTCCAGTAGTTAACTTCAAACGGGCGCGTGGCCGTCCGCGCGAAGGTCAGCGAGTCCGGCGTGCGGGCGCCGCGCCGGCGCGGCGGCGTGCTTTCAGCCGGTTCGAGGAGTTCTTTCACAGCGCCGGCCAGCCGCTCGCCGGCCTCGCCGCCGCCGGCCGCCCGTGGCAGATCGTCCAGCCATTCCTGCAAAGTGTGGTGCTTGGGACAAACCAGCAGCGAGCGGGCGAACGCCCAGGACAGTTTCTTTTCGCCGCCGATCAGCCAGGCGTCGTGCAGCTTCCGGACGGCCCGACCCACCGTCCGTGCTTGCGAATCTCGCGGCGCTTCCAGCAGCGCCGCCGCGAACGGAATCTCACGCCGCAACACTCTCGGCCACAATTCGACGGCGTCGTCAGTGCGAACGGCGCTGGCCTTATAGGCCGTAAGATAGCCCAGCGGTCCGTCCGCCATCACAGCCGGCCGGCCGGACTCCGCCATCCAGGCGACAAGCGGTCGGTGCCAGTAAACCTCCCGCTCACCCACGTGCATCGCCGGATAGACGAAGCGGTAGCCGAATATACCGCCCTCTTCGACGGTATGTAAAGTCGCTTTCATGTCCTGCCCGGAAGAGGCCGGACCGTTGAGCAGGAAGCGGAAATCATGGGTCCACAGCTGGACGTTCCGCGCCATCGGCTTGTCGTAGAGGCCGAGGTCGTCGGGGACCGTGCTGAACAGAACGTGCAGCAGCTTGTCCTCGCGCCCTGTGAGTGCCAGCTCGTCCTGGTCGCGAAGGACCTTCGCCCAGCGGTGCGTGCGGCGGAAGGTGTTGCGGACCGGGCCGTAGGTGTGATCCGGTTCCGGCTTGCCCGGTTTGGATTCGTGCATCCAGCCCGCTTGCGGCACACGCAACCCATGCGGCGCCTCGTGCCGCGCGACGACCGTGAGCAGCGGACCCTGCACGGCCAACGGGGCGGCGTCCAGCATTTTCAGTGGGCCGGGCGCACCCCAGAAAATCAGGCTGCCCGGGTACGGAATCAGGTGCAGCCGGCCTTCGAGGTAAGCGGTTTGGATCGCGTCGGGCAATCGGCCGAAGGGGCGGAAAGTCAGCAGATACTTCACGCCGTGCGCCGGCCGCCGTTGATTGCAGATGTACCGGACCGTCCAGGACGGCAACGATTCCATCGCCGGCCAGGCCAGGGCGTCGCACCGGTCGGTCGGCAGAATGCGGAAGCCGTTGCGGTACAGGTGATCGGCGTCGCGGACCTCGACGCCGTGGACCACGGCCAGCAGCCGGCGGATGAAATCGACGCCGGCGTCTTCCGGCAGTTCCTTTTTCGGAGTGGAATAGAAGCTATTCCAGAACGCGCGCTCCGGGCCTTGTTCGCTGGCGCCGAAGAGCGTCCAGCGGATGCGACCCTTGTCGTCCTGCGTCCGCGACAGGGCGAGCGGACCAAGGAAGACGAAATGCTCGTGCGGCACGACGCCGGCCTTTTCCGCCAGCCGGAGCGGCCAGTACGGATTGTCCATTAGCTTCTTCGGAGCGATGCCGTGGCCGGGTTGGCCGCGCGCCAGCCGCGCCAGCGCCTCGACCAGCTGCCGGCCGACCTGTTCCAGGCCCGGCCGCAGCTCCAACTGTTCTTCGTATTCCGTGATCTGCCAACCGGAGAGGTCGTCGTCGGCGAACGGCAGCGGCTCCCGGCGCGCATGACGATACGGCTTGAGGCCCAGGCGCGGCGGCGGCATAAACTCGGAGTAGGCGGTGATGGGATAGGCGTCCGGCCCTGTGAACCAGGGGGCGCCGTCGAGCAGGGCCTTCCATCCGGCAGCGGGCATGAGAGTTCACCGTCGCGGGGAAAAGAGAGCGGCCACACCGCTGAGATAGCGTTGCGGCCGGCGACGGCAAGCCAGATGGAAAAATCAGCCCCTTCTCAATTGGGTTTCCCGGCAACGATGAGATCCAGACGAATCTGATCCTTGACCAGCTTGGAAACGAGCGTGCAGCGCCGGCCCTGAATGACCACGGGCGTCTGACCCGGGACCGGCGCATCTTTCGCCGCCACGTTCGCTCCATCGCTCACGGTCAGCGTTATTTTGCGCTGCTGCAAATCGACCCAATCCGCCGGCGGCGGCGGCATGGCGATGGTCTCCGAGGCGATCTGGCCGGGCGTCGGCAGGGCCAGCGTCGCCGGCACTTCGACCGGCCGACTCATCGGCGTCCGCAGTTCCTTAGTCATCACGCCTTGCAGCACCACGCTCGGCGGCGTCCCGCCGTTCTGCGCGGCTGGCTTCACCAAATCGCCGACCAGGCGAATGGAATGCCGATCCTGCGCCAGCTGCAACCGCAGGTTCTGGGCGCCATTCAGCCCCAGCGCCCCGGCGTCCAGAGGCAGTTCCATTTGGTCGCCAAGGTTCACCTTGGCGCCGTTCGCCCCGCTCACCTGGACGTCGCGGATCACCCACCCTTTGCGCTTGTCCGCCAAGCAGTCGGCGCAATGCTCCCACCCCCTGAGCGGACAGCGATCGTTCTTGGCGTCCGGCCGCCATGTGTCGTAGAAGGTGCAGGGGACGGTTTGCGTCTCGACCTTGGTCCCCGCATCGGTCCAGGCTAGGACGACGCCGACGCCGCCGGATGGTCCGTCCTTGAGGGTAACGACGGTCTGCGCCTTGTCGATCAAGTTGTCATTGACGGCTTCCACCGTAATGACGTGGGCGCCGGGCTTGTCGAACTTGACGAGGCGCTCCTGGCTGGCCGTCGATTCGACGACGCATTCCGACGGCCCGTCGCCGCCGAGGCACCAGATGCACAAAGGCGCATTTTCCGTTTGGGCCGTCACCTTGAACGTGGCCGGGGCGCCGGTCCCAGGGCTGACGCGGACCGCCTCCAAATGCAGCACCTTGGGCTGTTTGGTCTCCGGCGGGTCGTCGATATGCACCGCCGCCGTGCGTTCGTTCTCCTCGCCGAGCAGGTTCGTCAGGCTGAGCTTCACGTTGTAATCGCCGGCCCGTTCGTAAGTGTGATCGATGGACTCGTGATTGGCGTCGGCCGGCACCAGCTCCGTGCCGTCGCCGAAGTCCCACCAGCCGGTGTAGCCGGGAGAGAGATTTTGAATATGAACGTTTCGGCCGTCGTGTTCCACGCGAAAGTTTGAGACGGGCTTGGCCGGCTTGACGGCTTTGTCCAGATAGGCGCTGAAATACATCACGGCCGCGCCGGACAGCAGGCCGCCCATCGTTCCGAGGACCGCCTTGAACCAGCCGCCCCCTTTTTTCTTGCCGCCGTCGTCTTCCCGTTTTTCCGCCATGAGCCGCCGTCCTCCCGGACCGGATCGGTTGCAGACGCGGCGCGGAGCATACCGTCAGAGATGCGGAGGAGTCGAGATCGGTTTTCGGGGGCAAGCGGGAGCGACGGCGCTATTCGCGTGCTTACAGATACGCCAGCACGAGGCGAATGTCGTCGTAAGGGACCTGCTCGTTGAGCGCCTGATAGATTGGTTTCATCCTTTCGACGCCGAGCTGGCGCGCCGCCGCCGCCACGCGCTGGACGACCTCGTCGGGAACCCAGGTCGCGATCGACGCCGGTTTCGCCGTGCGGATGAACTCGGCGAGATGCTCCACGGCCGTGCCTCGGCTGTATTCAAGCTCGCGCATTACGGAGTCGATCGAGGCGCCTTTGCGGTACAGGTCGTGGGCGGCCTGGGTGCGGGCCGTCATCCGCGCCGTCGGCCGGGGCGTCGCCGGCTCGACCGGGCGGACCGGGATGTTCACGTCCATCGCCACGTGGAACTCGCCGCAGTGCTGCGCGATCACGGGCAGGAACCGGGGGGCGAAGTCGCGCAGCTTCACCTCGCCGACGCCGGAGATCATCCGCATCCGCTCCGGACTGGACGGCCGGACGCGGGCCAGGTCACGCAGCACTGCGTCACTGAACACCATGTAGGGCTTGCCCCCCCGCTCCAGCGCGATCTGCGACCGCAACTGCTTGAGCACGCCGAACAGGGCGGTATCGACGCCCTCCTGCGACGCCCGCTCGGCCGACGACTTCTCCACGCGCTCGCCCCTCTTGCGCCGCACAAGGCGGATCAGCCGCACGTCGCGCTTCCCCCGCATCACCTCCCACGACGCCTCATTCAGCTTTAACAGAGGGTAGTCGTCGCCTATTTGCATCAGCACCTTTTGGCCGATCAGCTGGTAGATCCAGTCGCGCACGTCGGCCTTGGTCTCCGCTTTGAGAAGGCCGAACGTCGTCAATTGATCGTGGCCGCGGCGGCGGACGTTCTCGTTGGCGTCGCCGCGCAGAACGGCGACGACATGATTGATGCCAAAGCCCTCTTTCACGCGCGCCACGCATGACAGCACCTTCTGGGCCACGGTCGTGGCGCCGGCCACCTCCGCGGTGTCGCCCAGACACAGATCGCAAGCGCCGCACGATTCGGCCTCCAGCTTTTGGCCGAAATAGTCCACCAGAGCGCGGTGACGGCAGACCGCGCCGCGGGCGTAGCGATCCATGTCGTCGAGGTGCCGCAGGGCGCTGGCCAGAAATTCCGGGTCGGCCTGCGCCTCCTGCGCCGACTTTTCCAGCATCCATTTCAGCGACGGTACGTCCGCCCCGGAATAGAGCAGGACGCACTCCGCCTCCAGCCCGTCGCGGCCGGCCCGGCCGATTTCTTGCTGGTAATGCTCCAGCGATTTCGGCATGGCGGTGTGCAGCACGAAGCGGACGTTGGACCGGTCGATCCCCATGCCGAAGGCGACCGTCGCCACGACCACGTCGCAGCCCTCCTGGGTGAAAGCCTCCTGGGCCTGGCGCCGCTGGTCCGCCGACAGCCCGGCGTGATAGGGCACGGCCTTGACGCCGCGCTTCTGCAACGCCGCCGCCAGCTCGTCCACGTCGCGGCGGCGCAGGCAGTAGATGATGCCGCCTTCGCCGTCATGGCGTTCAAGGACTTCAGCGACCTGTTTCATCAGGTCATGCCGCGGCAGGACGCGGTAGGTCAGATTCGGCCGATCGAAATCGCCGACCAGCGTGACAGGATCGCGCAGCGCCAGCTGGCTGATGATGTCGCGGCGGACCTGTTCCGTGGCGGTGGCCGTGTAGGCGTGGACCGAGGCGCCGGGAAAGTGTTCGCGGAGCCGCGCCAGCTGGCGGTACTCCGGCCGGAAATCATGGCCCCAGTGGCTGATGCAGTGAGCCTCGTCGATGGCGAACGTCTGGACGCCGACCTGCTGCAGCAGGCGGTAGAAGTCGGACGTCACCAGCCGTTCCGGCGAAACGAAAAGCAGGCGAATGGCGCCATCGCGGAAATCGATTTCGGCGGCGAAGCGTTCGCCGTCGGACAGGGAGCTGTCGATCTGAGCAGCGGCGACGCCGTTGCCGCGAAGGGCGTCTACCTGATCTTTCATGAGGGCGATCAGCGGCGAGACGACGACTGTGACGCCGCCGTTGAGGACGGCCGGGGCCTGATAGCACAGCGATTTGCCGCCGCCGGTCGGCAGGACGACCAGGGAATCGCGGCCGTCGAGGACGGCGCGCATGGCCTGCTCCTGCAGCGGCCGCAGCGAAGAATAGCCCCAGTGCTTGGCGATGATCCGCCGCAGCTCGGCGAGGTCGGCCGCCGGTTGCGCCTGGCGATCCTTCATGGGTGGACTCCGGTTCAAACCTTCATTATGACGCGGCGGACCCTGCCGTCAATGGAAGCAGTCGCGCGGCCCAGCAATGGGGCGGCGCCGCCCGCGGACGTGCGGAACCGCACACTTCCGCACAGCCGAAAGCGGCTGTACCCATGCTGGCGCTGCGACGCTGACGCCGATTTCCGCAACCCTCCTTCAGCAATCCCGCCGCATTGCATCCGCGCGTCCCGCGTCGCATTGCCGGCGCGCTAACGTCGGGGGTCTTTCATGTCGCGGCCCGATCGCTGGCGACGCAGGCCCTGTCGATCTTCGGCGATCAGAGCGACGTAATGGCCGCTCGCGCCACTGGCTTCGCCCTGCTGCCATCCGGCTCGGTGCAGGAAGCCGCCGATCTGGCCCTGATCGCCCACGCCGCCGCCCATGAATGGCGCATCCCCTTTGTCCACTTTTTCGACGGCTTGCGCACCTCGCACAAGATCGTGCGGAATCAACCGCCGTCGGCCGCCCAGCTTCGCGCCATGATCGACGACGACCTGGTCCGCGCTCACCGGGAGCGCGGCTTGTCGCCGGACCATCCGTTCATTCGCGGCACAGCCCAGTATCCCGACGTCTATTTCCAGGGACGCGAAGCGGTCAACCCGTTTTACCTCGTCTGCCCCGCGATCATGCAGACGGCGATGGACCGCTTCGCCGGCATAACCGGCCGCCGTTATCGGCTGCTGGGTTACGCCGGCTCCGACGACGCCGAGCGCGTGCTGGTGCTGATGAGATCAGGGCCGAAGCGGCCGAGGAAACCGTGGAGGCGCTGGCGAAAAAGGGCGAAAAGGTCGGCGTAATCAAGGTCCGCCTGTATCGATAGACAAGCAAGCCGAGTTCACCGCTGAGCTGGTGCGGCGGCTATCAGTCCGCATCGGCGACGAGCTGACGCGAGAATTGCTGGAGGCCAATCAGTCCACCGAGGCGGGAGTCAACGCCCAGCGCGAGCGGGTCCGCCTGCTGCGCGAGCGGCTGAAGGACCTCGATTCGTCGGACGTCCACAATCTCCGGGCGACGGCCGACATGCTGGTCAAGAAAAGCGTCTGGAGCATCGGCGGCGACGGCTGGGCTTACGACATCGGCTTCGGCGGCCTCGATCACGTCGTGGCGTCCGGCCGCAACATCAGCTTGCTCGTTCTGGACACGGAGGTTTACTCCAATACCGGCGGGCAAATGTCGAAATCAACGCCGCGCGGCGCCGTGGCCAAGTTCGCGGCGGCCGGCAAGTCTGCGGCCAAAAAAGACCTGGCGCTGATCGCCATGAGCTACGGCTCCGCCTGTATGGCCCGCGTAGCGATGGGCGCCAACGACGCGCACACGCCGACCGTCTTCCGCGAGGCCGAGGCCTTCGACCGCCCGCCGCTCATCCTCGCCTACAGCCACTGCATCGCCCAGGGCTACGATACGGGCCACGGTCTGGAGCAGCAGAAGGCCGCCGTGCTGTCGGGCTACTGGCCGCCGATGCGCTGCAACCCGGCGCTGGCCAAGGAGGGGAAAAATCCCTTTGTCCTGGACTCGAAAGCCGCCGCCGTTGCCGCTGAAGCAGTACGTCTGCAACGAAGGCCGTTACACCATGCTCGCCCACGCGCACCCGGACGAGGCCCGCGAGCTGGTCCGTCTGGCGGAACAGGACGTGCGCGACCGCTGGCGGCTGTATGAGAGCCTCGCCAAGACCAATGCGGAATGATGACTGAGAGACAAAAGCTCGGTCGCCTGGCCGCTTTTTTAGATGAAATGCGTTTCTGGATGGGGGAGAATGAGTACGACTCAGTGCAGCAGCTGCAGGGCAGCATGAGCCTGCGCTCCGTCGGCGATCCCGCGGCCTACGAGCGCGGCAACTACATCAAGGTGCTGGGATCCTACGCTTCGCGGGACCGCCTCTTACGGAGCAGCTGCCGGCATCGCTTCCGTTCCCTTGGATCGCACGGAGAATGTTCCCATGTCCGCTCCCACCGTCCTGCGGGACCCCGGCCCGGCGACCAGGGCCGTTGGCGTCGAGGCGCCGGCCGCGACCCTCCGCAGCTTCGGCCTCAGCGACCGCGGCCAAGTCCGTCCGACCAACGAGGACCAGTTCATGGTCGCGGAGCTGGCCCGCACCCTCTGGGTTCGCCAAAGCAGCCTGCCGCAGCCGAAGACGCAATATGGACGCAACCGCGCCCATATCCTGCTGGTCGCCGACGGAATGGGCGGCGCCCAAGCCGGCGAAGTCGCCAGCGCCCTCACCGTGGAAACCATCGAGACGTTCGTCCTGCACCTCCTGAGGCGCTTCTCCAACCTGCAAGCGACCGACGAGCAAACCGTCCTGCAGGACTTCCAGTCGGCGCTGCGCCAGGCCGACGCCCGCCTGTTTCAAGAAGCCGCTCAGCATCCGCAGTTCACGGGGATGGGGACGACATTGACGATGGCTTTTGTCAGCGGCCAGACGCTCTTCGTCGTCCACGCCGGAGACAGCCGGTGCTATCTCTTCCGTGCAGGGCGCTTGCAGCCGCTGACCGCCGATCACACGATGGCGGCGGAGATGGCTCGCCGCGGCATGATCCGGCAGGAGCAGGTTCGGGTGCATCAGTGGCGGCACGTCGTCATGAACGTCTTGGGCGGGGCCGAGGTCGGCGTCAAGGTGGACGTCCAGCGAGAGGAATTGGAGCCGGGCGACGTCCTGCTGGTTTGCTCCGACGGCTTGACGGACATGCTGGACGACGCACGCATGGCAGCCATTCTGGCGGTGGAGCATTCGCCGGAGGAAGCGTGCAAGCAGCTGGTGGCAGAGGCCAACCGGCAGGGGGGCCGCGACAATATCACGTGCATCGTCTCGCGCTTTGAAACCGAATGATAAGCGGGTGTGCGACCCCGCACATCTCAATGGCGCCTCATGACTCGTGAGGTGACTCCCGCCGCTCACCGTGCCAGTCGCGGGACGCCGCCATTCTGTGCTCCATCAAGACGCTGGAAGCGATCAATAGCAAGCCGACGGCGAAGCTTTAAAGTAAGAATCTTAATTGTCCACAATGAGCGCCCAGCACACGATTGCGCTCGGAATCGTCGTCCAGTAACCGAAGCGCTCGTAAATCTGGCCGGCCTTCCTGCGCACCTCCTCGGGCGTCAGGCCCTTTGTATCCATCTGCGGGTCGGAGATGTTGCGCACGGCGATCCACTTCGGCGCCGAGCCGCCGAGCTTTTGGATCACCATGCCCAGCACCGCGTCGCCCATTTCCACGGCCGACCCCAACCCCTGCAAGCCGAACGAGTCGTCGGTGTCGTCGTAAGCGAAGAAATCGGTCGTCGCCACGTCGGCGTTTTTCACGGCGCCCGCGGGGCGGGTGAAGATCCTCGGCGGTCGGCGGGCCGGCGGCAAGTGCGACAGGTTAGCGGCGAACAGCTTGGCCGTCTCGGAAAACGACGCGGTCTTCAGTTTCGAACAGGGGTATTTGCTGTCGTGGAAGGGGGAGGCTTTGAATTCCTTCGTGCAGTCGAACTGGACGGCCGGCGCCGCCACGACGTCGCCCAGCTCCACGGCGGCGCCGATGCCGCCGGCCGTGCCCGTGGTA
>DATKHW010000356.1:0-2602 GCA_035546275.1 Gemmataceae bacterium | reverse complement strand
GCTGGCGGGCGAAGTAAAAATCGATGTTGTCCTCTAAGATCAGCGTAATCATCGAGAAATTGAACTCGGACGACGAGCGCACCGCCTTGACGCCCGCCAAACCTTGCAGCTTGAGAGAAAGCGGATAGGTGATTTGATCCTCGATTTCTTGCGGGCTGCGGCCCATCCAGTCGGTGAAAACGATGACCTGGTTTTCGCCCACGTCGGGCACGGCGTCCATCGGCGTGTGCAGGACGGCGTAAACGGCCAGGGCGACGAGCGCAGCCGTGACGCCCAGAACGAGATACCGATTACGGATCGAGTATTCGATAATTTTTTCGATCATCGGCCGTCCTCCTTTCGCCGGTCGATCTTGTCGAGCGTCCCCTGCTCGTCGTCCCGAGCCTGGCTGGGGCAGCCGGAGCAACAGAGGAAGACGGTCCGCCCTTTAAGCACGACCTTGACGGGGACGCCCATAGAGCCGAGCCGCTTGCCGGTGATGGGACAGAGGCGCTGGGACTGCGCCAGCCGGCGATCCTCCGCGCTCAGCCGATTCAGAGATTGCGTTACCAGCGCGTCCTCGTCGTCGGCTGGCGCGACTGTCGCCATTCCGGCGGCTTTGTTGTCGATTGAGCCCAGATAGGCGGAGGCGACGGCGCCGCTCAGGTTCGTCTCGGCGTCGATCAGAAAGGCGCCGGCCGTGGCCACCCGGTCGCCTGGCGCCAGACCGCTCAGCACGGGGTAGGCGTCGCCGCAGCGCGGCCCTAGCGACACTTCGACGCCCTCATAGAGATTTGGCCCGGCCTGGCGGTAAACCACCATGCGGGCGCCGGTATCGATCACGGCGCTCCTGGGCACGGCGAGGACTTGCCCCTGGGCGGACAACACTGCCTTGCCCGCGCCCAGCAGCAGCGAGTCCGCCGCCGCGCCTCCTGGCGCGAACACGGCGTGAACGGCGAGAAAGGCAGCGGTCTCTGCGGTCCGCTGTTCCTGCAGCCGATCGGCCACTTCCGTCAGCTGGGCCGCGGGAGAATCCAAACGAACCGTGGCGTACATGCCGGGACGCAGGACGTGTCCTGGATTTTCCAGGTCGAAGCGCACTTTGAGAGTGCGCGTTTCCGCGTCGAGATGCGGATGGATCTGGGCGATTTTTCCCGTGAATTCCCTATTCGGATAAGCAGTGGGGAATGCGTGGACGACCAGGCCCGGCTCTAGGATCGTTAGCTCATCCTCGAAAACCTGGGCCTCGATCCAGACCGTTGAAAGGTCCGCCACGTCAAAAAGCCGGGCGCCTTCCTCGATGTAGTCGCCCTCAAGCTGGTACTTGCGGAGAACGTGGCCGCTCACCGGCGAATGGATCGCGACGTGCGTGATCGGCTTGCCGGTCTTGAGGACTTCCGCCACTTCGTCGTCGGCGATCCCCCAGTTCTTGAGGCGGTCCCGGATCATGGCTTCCAGTCCCTTGTCCCCGGTGCGGTGGGCGTTGAGCAGATTGGTCATGTCGGCGTCGAGATCGGGGCTGTAGAGCAAAGCCAGCGGGGCGCCCTCGGCGACGGGCTGGTCCGTGACGTTGACGTAAAGTTTGTCAATGCGGCTGCGGCCGCTGATGCGGTTCGTGATGCGCGTCAGCTTCGTCTCATCGAACTCGACGAAACCGGCCGCCTCGATTTGCTTGATGAGCGGGCGATACTCGACCGGCGCCGTGCGGATGCCGGCCTCGGCGACGCGGAGCGGCGTGAGCTGGACCCGACTGAGGACGCCGGCCGGCAACGCCTCGCCGACGTCGTGGGCCTTCTTGCGCGGCACGAGCGGCATGCCGCAAAGGGGGCAGTCGTCCGGGTGGTCGCGGACGACGCCGGGGTGCATGGGGCAGAAGTATTCGCTGTCGGCCTCGGCGTGGGCCGCCGCGCTAGCGGGGCGCGTCAGCTTCTCGTAGAGCGCGTTGAGGCGATCCCAGTAGAGGAATACGGCGCCCACGGCGGCGAGGAGGACGAAAAAACGCAACCGGGCCTGGACCGTTTTCAGGACCTGCCAGATTTTCCACCCGAGACTGTGTTTTGTTGGCAGTGACGACGGAGCCGGCTCAGCGGGATTCTCTCCACCAACTGCTGGCGCATGTGGATGACGATTCGTGGACATAAATCCGTTCTCCAGGGATGCACAGGGTTCGGCGCACGGCGCGGCGCCCGAACCAGCGGACCTCAAGATTCGGAGGGTTGGCCCGGACGGCTGACGCCGTCAGGAAACGACGGGTTATTGGAGACGTGGATTAAATGACGAGGCGTTGGAGCGCGATGGTCAAATCAATCGGCGGCTGGTGTTGGGCGCTGCGTGCGTCGGAGGCGACGAAGGTCGTCGCAGCGCAAGAAACCACGGTGATTTCGAAGGAGACGGCAGGGAGATCGCCTGCCGGAAGTTGCTTTTCTGTGAGTGAAAGGACGGTGACGACGTTCGGCGGCGTCAGCGTCTTGCGGCAGCAACGGCCTGCGATCTGGGAATGCGTTGGGCGGCTTTCGGCGTCGCCGCCGTACTTGGCCCGACAGCACGGCTTTTCGGCGGAATCGGAGCGGGAAGCTGCATGCCCTTCGCAACAACACTCGCGAGTCGGCCGACTTGCTGGGAC
>DATKHW010000355.1:0-7887 GCA_035546275.1 Gemmataceae bacterium | reverse complement strand
CAAGGTCCGGCTGACCGGCAAGGCGGTTGACACGGAAGTCGAGGGCAAAACGCTGGCGGAAATCTGGCCGGCCCGCCTGGAGTTGCTGGATGCGGCGGCCCCGCCCGAAAAGGCCGCATCCCCGCCCGACCACCTGGACCTATTGGCCAACGACAAGACCTACCTGGCCGACGCCACGCCGGAAAAGACCTACGTGGGCCTGCTGCGCAAGAAACAGGGCGACGCCGCCGGCTACACCCTGCTGGTGGACGCGGACGATCACATTTCGCCGTGGGACTTGCACCTTCCCAGCGGGCATTACGACCTTTTGGACCCGTATGCGGGACAGAAGCTGAAGATCATCGGCAAGAAGGTGATGGGATTTACGCCAGGCGGGGCGGCGGAAACCTACATCCTGCCGGGGCGGCTGGAAGTGCTGCCGGCCGGCGGCGAAAAGGCCAAGGAAATCAAGGTGCTGGCGCAGGCCGAATGGACGCCGGGTCCGAGCGTCGCTGCGGATTTCCGCGCCATTCGCAGCCCCCGCGAGCTGGCGCTGGCCCACGGTCAGCCGGACGACCGCGCCACCGACACCAGCGTGCAGGAACGCGAGGCTCAGCTGGCGTCCCGGATGTTCAACGTGGAATCGATCCGCTGGAACAACGACATGGTCATCGTCGTGTCGCCCGGCGCCCAGCCGACCAGCGGCTACAAGGTCGAAATCACCAGTCTGAACGTTGAGAACAACGTGCTGCACGTGCATTGGCGAGTGATCCCACCCGGCCCCGACGCGGCGGTGAAAAAGGAGCCGTCGCACCCTGCCGAGGCGGCGCTGACCACGCGCTTCGACGGCGAGGTGGTGTTCGACGAGTCGCCGCCGCCGGCGCGTCCCGGCAAATGATCGGAGGCCGTGATCGGCCAAACCGTCGCTCGGCCGTCGCGCGGTTTCCGCGCGGCGGCTATTTCGTTTTCCGTCAATTTCAAAATAAATCCTTGCATCCTCCCATCCCGTTTGCGAAGATACCTTTCGGGTTCAGCCCGCCCCTACCTGCCTCCGGCCCAGACCGGCTCGCTTTCGCGCGACCCTCCTTCTCCCCGACCCGACGGGCGGGGTGGATTGAAACGATCGAACAGACGGAAACGAGGTACTCTCCATGACGGTGGTCCGATCGCTGGTCCTCGCCGGCGCCGTGCTGGCGTTTCTCACCTCGACGACACGCGCCGCCGATCCGCCCAGCGCCGACAAGGCCAAGGAACCAACCGACGTCAGCTACTACCGGGACGTTCGCCGCATTTTTCAGCAGCACTGCCAGGGCTGCCATCAACCCGCCAAGCCGCTCGGCGGCTTCGTCATGACCGAATACGCCGGCCTCCTCAAAAGCGGCGACCACAAGCTCCCTGGCGTCACGCCCGGCGACCCGAACAAGAGCTTCGTCCTCGAACAGATCACGTCGATGGACGGCGGCAAGACGGCGGCCATGCCCAAGAACAACGACCCGCTTGCGGCCCCCGACGTGGCTCTCATCCGCAAATGGATCGCCGCAGGGGCCAAGGACGACACGCCGGCCACCGTCCGAGATCCTATCGACGCCGAGCATCCGCCGGTCTACGAAGTCCCGCCGGTCATCACGTCCATCGCCTACTCCCCGGACGGATCGCTCCTGGCCGTCGCCGGCTATCACGAAGTGCTGCTGCACAAGGCCGACGGCTCCGGCCTTGTTGGCCGGCTAGTCGGTCTTTCGGAGCGCATCCAGTCGGTCGCTTTTTCGCCGGACGGGTCGTACCTGGCCGTCGCCGGCGGCTCGCCGGGACGGTTCGGCGAACTGCAGATCTGGGACGTGTCTCGAAAACGCCTCAAGCAGTCGCATTCCATCACGTTCGACACGCTGTACGGCGTCAGCTGGTCGCCCGACGGCACGAAGGTCGCTTTCGGCTGCGCCGACAACACGCTCCGCGCCATCGCGATCGAGGACGGCAAGCAGGTTCTGTATCAGGGCGCCCACAATGACTGGGTGCTGGGGACCACTTTCTCGAAAGACGGCCGCTTCCTCGCTTCGATCTGCCGCGACGGCACGATGAAGGTGACCGAGGTGGCCACGCAGCGCTTCCTCGACAACGTCACCAGCATCACGCCCGGCGTCCTCAAGGGCGGTCTGCTGGCCGTGGCGCTCAATCCCGTCCAGCGCGATCAGAAGGTCAACACCTCCGCCGTCGGCATCGACAAATCGGAGAAGTGGTATGACGAATTGCTGATCGGCGGCTCGGACGGCGTGCCGCGGCTTTACAAGATGCACCGCGAAACCAAGCGCGTCATCGGCGACGACGCCAACAAGGTCCGTGAATACGCCGAGATGCCGGGCCGCATCTTTTCGCTGTCGTTCAGCCAGGACGGCAGTCAGTTCGCGGTCGGCAGCAGCCTCGACGGCGCCGGCGAGGTGCGCGTCTACAAGACCGGCAACGGAGAGATTGTGTCGAAATTCCAGGGCCAGCCGGGGCCGGTGTTCAGCGTGGCCTACGCGCCTGACGGCAAGACGGCGGCCGCGGCCGGCTTCGACGGCAAGGTGCGGCTGATCGACCCGGCGACCGGCAAGCTGATCCGGGAATTCATGCCGGCGCCGATCAAGACGGCCGTGGAAACGCAGTCGCAAACGCCGTAATGGGCGAGCCGGCGAGCGGGGGGCGTCAGCCGCCTGATTCGTCGCGCCGTCGCCGACCTAATGCTAAATCAGAGGGCTGACGCCCCCCGCTCGCCGCTCGTAAGACGGAGACCTTCGCATCATGAGCATAGACCGCCGTGTGTTGGGACTGACGCTCGCCGCCGTCGCGGCCCTCGCCTGCGCCGCGCAGGCCGAAGAAACCAAGGAAACGCTGCCGGTCAGCGCCAAGCTCGTCCGGATCGAGGCGCAGCCGGCCAGCATCACGCTGACCAACCGTTTCGAATACGCCCAGCTCGTCCTGACCGGCGTGCTGGACGACGGTCAGCAGCTCGACGTGACGCGCATGGCCGACGTGGCCAAACCGGCCAACGTGACCGTCAGCGCCGCCGTGCAAGTCCGGCCGACGGCCGACGGCGCCGGCGTCCTTAAATTCACCCTGGCCGGCCAGACCGCGACGGTCCCGGTCAAGGTGTCGGGCTTGAAAGACAAATACGAGGTCAGCTTTATCCGCGATGTGATGCCGACCATGTCGCGCATGGGCTGCAACGCCGGCACCTGCCACGGCAGCGCCAACGGCAAGAACGGCTTCAAGCTGTCGCTCCGCGGCTACGATCCCATCCTCGATCACCGATCGCTGACCGACGATCTGGAGGGCCGCCGCTTCAATCGCGCCGCTCCTGACACCAGTCTCATGCTGCTCAAGCCGTCCAACGAAGTGCCGCACGTCGGCGGCGCCGTCATGCAGCCCGGCGAGCCGTACTACGAATTGCTGCGTATGTGGATCGCCCAGGGCGTGAAGCTCGATCTGAACAGCCCGCGCGTGGCGCGGATCGAAGTCTTTCCGAAAGGCGCCGTCGTTCCGCTGCCGGGGATGAAGCAGCAGTTCGCCGTCTACGCCACGTTCACCGACGGCAAAGTCCGCGACGTGACTTCCGAGGCGTTCCTGGAAAGCAGCAACACCGAGGTCCTCACGGTCACCCGCCAAGCCACAGGGACGGCCGTGCGCCGCGGCGAATCGACGATTTTGGCCCGCTACGAAGGGGCTTATTCCGCCTCGCAGATCGTCGTCATGGGCGACCGCAGCGGCTACGCCTGGAAGGACGTGGAGGCCTACAACTACGCCGACGCCCTGGTCTACGACAAGCTGCGGCTCATTAAGGAGCAGCCGAGCGGCGTTTGCACCGACGCCGAGTTCATCCGCCGCGTTTACCTCGACCTGACCGGCCTGGCGCCGCAGCCCAACGACGTGCGCGCCTTCCTCGCCGACGGCCGGCCGCAGCGCGTTAAGCGCGACGAATTGGTGGATCGGCTGATCGGCAGCCCCGAATACGTCGAATACTGGACCAACAAATGGGCCGATCTGCTCGACGTCAACCGCAAGTTCCTCGGCGAGCAGGGGGCGGAGAAGTACCGCGAGTGGATTCGCAAGGCGGTCGCGGGCAACATGCCCTACGACCAGTTCGCCCATGCGATCCTGACGGCGTCGGGTTCCAACATGGACGATCCGCCGGCCAGCTATTACAAGATTCTCCGCGAGCCGGACGCGGCGATGGAGAACACGACGCAGCTCTTCCTGGCCGTGCGCTTCAACTGCAACAAATGCCACGACCACCCGTTCGAGCGCTGGACGCAGACGCAGTATTACGACCTGGCCGCCTACTTCGCCCAGGTCGATCGGCTGGAGGATCCGCACTTCAAGGGCCAGAAAGTCGGCGGCACCGACGTGGAAAGCGCCAAGCCGCTGGTCGAAATCATCGCCGACAAGAAGGACGGCGACGTGAAGAACACGCGGACCGGCCTGGTCGCCAAGCCGACGTTCCCCTTCCCGGTGGACGACCCGGCCCCGCCGAACGCCACCCGCCGCGAGCAGTTGGCCCACTGGGTCACGTCGCGGGAGAATCCGTATTTCGCCAAGAGCTATGTCAATCGTCTGTGGAGCTACCTGCTCGGCGTCGGAATCATTGAGCCGGTGGACGACATTCGGGCCGGCAATCCGGCGAGCAACCCGCAGCTGTTGGACAAGCTGACGCAGGAGTTCATCGACAGCGGCTTCAACAGCCGGGAGATGCTGCGGACCATTTGCAAATCGCGGACGTATCAGCTCTCGATTCAGACGACCCCTTGGAACAAGGGCGACGACCTGAATTTCGCCCACGCCGTGCCGCGACGGCTGCCGGCCGAGGTGCTGTACGACGCCATCACGCGCGCGACCGGCTCGACCAGCCGGCTGCCCAACGGCGAGCGGGCCGCGCAGCTGCTCGACTCCAGCCAGGACGCGCCGGGCGGCTTCCTCGCCCTGTTCGGCAAGCCGCCGCGCGAGAGCGTCTGCGAGTGCGAGCGCTCCAGCGGCATGATGCTGGGGCCGGTGCTGACCATGGTCAACGGCCCCGTCGTCGGCGAAGCGGTAAAGGACCCAAACAACCGCATCGCCCAGCTGCTTGTTTCCCAGAAGGACGATTCCAAGGTCGTCGAGGAGCTGTACCTGTCCGTGCTGTGCCGGCCGCCGACGCCGGCCGAGCTGGCGGAGGGCTTGCAGGCGCTTAAGGACGGCGAAGTCGATTACGGCGCGGCCGTCGCGGAACATGACCGGCGCGCCGCGGAGCTGGCCGCCTATGAAAAGGCGATGGACGCCCGGCAGGCGCAGTGGGAAAAGGACGTGCCGATGGCGGCGGAATGGACCGTCCTGGACCTGGACAGCGTCAAGTCCACCGGCGGCGCTGTGCTGACCAAGCAGGCCGACGGCTCGATCCTGGCTTCGGGCAAGAACCCGTTCCCGGAGAGCTACGTGCTGACAGGCGCCACCAAGCTGACCGGCGTGACGGCGATTCGGCTGGAAGTGCTGACCGACGCCAGCCTGCCGGGGCAGGGGCCGGGCCGGGCGCCCAACGGCAATTTCGTCCTCAACGAGTTACAGGTGAAGACGCGGCCCACTGGAGCGACATGGGCGGCGGGCCTGTTCCGGCCGGTGAAGCTGCAAAACGCCCAGGCCGATTTCTCGCAGGAACAGTACGCCGTGGCTGGCGCCATCGACGGGAACGAGACGACCGGCTGGGCCGTGGTCCCGCAAGTCGGCAAGGCGCACACGGCCGTCTTCGAGATCAAGGATCCGATCGCCTTTGCCAAGGGCGCCGACCTGACGATCACAATGGATCAGAAATATACGGGAAAGGAACACAACATCGGCAAGTTCCGCATCTCCGTGACGACGGCCAAGACGCCGATCCATCTGAGCGGGCCGCCGGCGCCGATCGCCCAGATCCTGAAGACGCCGGCGGACAAGCGGACGCCGGAACAAAAGGCCGAAATCACGCGCTTCTACCGCTCGATGGATCCGGAGTACGGCCGGCTGCTCCAGAGCGTCGCCGAGCACCCGGCGCCGGTCGATAAGCGGCATCCGGGGGCGCAGGACCTTGTCTGGGCGCTGCTGAACTCGAAGGCGTTCCAGTTCAACCATTGAGACGTGAGAACCGGCCGATTGACCATCCAACGGAGCCGCAGCCTCAGGGCTGCGGCTCTTTCTGTTCCTCCGCCGGCGCCCCTTCGGCCTTTTTCTCGGCCAACGTTTCCTGCACGAGGACGGCCGCCACCTCCATCAAGCCGGCCTCCTCCGCCTGGCGCGCCTTGCCGACCTCCTCCGCCACCTTCTCCACATGCGTCGGCTCCGCCAGCTGCTTCAGCTCCTTGTCGCGCGCCGCTTTGTCCATTCCCAGACATCGGCAAACGCTTTGCATCATTTGCAGCAATTTGGTCGTTTCCTGCTCCGCCAACATGCTGATTTGCAATTCGACGTGCGCCCAGTGGTCCGTCTGGCGATTTTGCCGGTTCTGGCTCATCAGCACAAAAGCGGAGAGAAAAAGTGCTTCAGCCGCGATCACAAGTTGCAGGGCGCCGAGGTTGGGGTCGAATCGCATGGCCGCCGGCGCAAGGACATTCCATAGCAGCCAAATGAAAATCAGCACGGCATTGCCAGCGATGAAGCGGATGCTGCCGCCGAAGCCGGACACGGCGTCGCTGATGCGATCCACGGCGGTGCGGCGCCGATCGAAGGCCTGCTCCAGCTGGGCGATGGATTCGATGTTGCGCTTGACCCGCTCGTTGATGCGAGGGCCGGTCGATTGCGACGCCACGACGTTCTCCGCGGCCTGGGCGGCTGGACCCCCTCTCTTGGAGCAAACGGCACGCCGAGACCCGGGAAAAACGACTTACGTCAATGCGGCTCCGGCAATTCGACTTTCCCGTCGCGGCGCAGCCGGTCGTCCAGTTGGGCCTCCAGCCGGCTGACCACCGCCTGGGAAGACTGCGGCGAAACCTGCTGCGCCTGCGCCTCGGCCCAGCGGATCACCTGCCGGCACAGCCGTTCTTCGTCCGATTCGCCTTCTTCTCCGGGCACGAGGATCGAGTCGACCGGACCGGTGACGCGGTCGATGTAGCGGAACCAGGCCGCCGCCTCCATCAGCGTCAGCTCGCCTTCGAGCAACCGGCGCGTCACGGAGGACTTGCCCTCCAGGCGGCGGACGACGGCCTGGTTGCCTTCCATCACGACCGAACTGGCCGCCGCCGGCTCACTCCGCGCGGCGCTTTTATGGCGAAAGGACGCAACGGCGACGACCGCAACGAGCAGCAAAGCGACGCCGACGAAAAGACCCGATGCGAAACGCACGGCGGACTCCTCCTTTGGGCAAGCAAAGATAGGCGCGACGAGAGCGGGGCCGCAGCGCCGACCATGTATATAGAGGAGAGAAAATAAGGTCGCGGCGGGGGGCGAACGACTTATCAACTTCGGGCATCCTACCGGCTCGGCTGCGAAGGGGCCCATCCAATAGCATGAATTAGCGAAGAGGATTCGCTGCTCGGCCCCCTTCTCGATTGAAGCAAATGAGCAAGCGGCGTGCCGCCGGAAGAAGGGCCGGCCGCCCCGACGGAAGCCCCGCCGCTTCTTCCAGTTAGGGCGTGGCCTTGGAAACCGCGCCGATGACGGGTCACGGCAAAACGCTTGCCCCGTGGGCACATTTTGCCCTGACCGGGGCGATCCAAGCACGGAAGTCCCAAGGAAAAACCAGCGGCCCGCAGCGCCAGGAGATTCGGCGCTGCGGGCCGCTGGTTGTTAAGGCCTGCCGGAACCCATCGAGGCCCAGGGATCGGTCTTTGCTTATCGGGCATCCTGGGGACGGCTCGTGTTGAGCCGGGGCCGCCCAGGGCCGTATGAGCCGAAGTCCCTCTCGCCTACAGGTTCCGGCGATCTCTCGTCGGTGGC